>NZ_JHVL01000018.1 GCF_000620125.1 Clostridiisalibacter paucivorans DSM 22131
CCAAACTTTGTTTTTAGATTCTTTTGTGTGTGACCATTTCTTCGGTTATTAGTTCTTTTGTTTTTCTTATCTCCTTTGTCATATCCTAGTTCTATATCTAACTCAGCCTCAAGCATTTCCTGTAGAGCATCCTTAAACATTTCTTTAAGGAATGAATGGAGATCATCTGATGTTTTTAAATTTCCCCCTTTAATCATATCTCTTAAAACTTCTTTTGGTAATGTACTCATAACAAAACTCCTTTCTGGTTTAATTATTATTCTAATTATTGCCAGAAAGGAGTAATTTTTTTCACAAAAGCACACATTTTTTTACATTACCGAATACTAGCTACTAAATTTATATCTTCTTAAGTATATTTTTTTTAATAGCCATTGACATCGATATATTTTTTATGCCTTTGCCTTCAAAGCAGATACTTGCCGTATCTCCTTTTAATTTTTTAATCGTACCTTGTCCAAATTTTATATGTGCTATATTATCACCTTCTACTATATCATGTTCAGGCATATTATATGAATCTATATCTTCCAACTCTGATATAAAAGTAGATTGTTTAACAGGTTCATTGTTTTTAGACTGTATAGTTAGTAGATATAGTTCTTCCTTAGCTCTAGTCATACCTACATAAAAAAGTCGTCTTTCTTCTTCAAGGAGTTCTCCATTTCCATTTAGATGTTGAGAAATACTAGTAGATGATGGGAATTCATTTTCGATTAAATCTATTATGAATACTCTCTTGAATTCTAATCCTTTAGATGAATGTATAGTAGACATCCTTAACTTATTAGAATCATGTTTTTTAACTGTATTTGCCATATCATATCTCAATCTGGGTATCTCGTTTAAAAAATCTATCAAACCTAAAGAGTAAAATGCTATAATTTTTAAAGCAGATAGAATAGATTTTATATTGTCATAGGAATGACCAAAGGCTTTACAATTGTCTTTTAAATAGTCATTGTAATTTAAACTAGATAATATGTGTTCCAATCCTTTTAGTGGAGATAATTTTGATAGTATTTTAAATTCTTTATTGATTCTTTTAATATTTTTTAATTGAAAGCTTTTAAAATCTGGATATAATAACAGTTTATCAAATACAGACCTACTTTCATTTGAATTTTTGATAAAATTGATTGCTGATTTTGGAATATAGCCATTCATTTTATAGTAAATTTTCTCCAATGATACTATATCTGTATTATCTAAGGATAACTTTATAAAAGCAGATATATCTTTTAAAATCCAGTGATTAAAAAAATTGAATTTATTATCGGTTACTGAAAAAGGTATATTATTTTCTAATAATGCCTTTGAAAGCGCAATAGATGAAATATTGTTCCTATACAGTATAGCTGTATCAGAGTAATTACTCAGTGATTTTAATTTTTTTATCAATTGTTCTAATTGTTGAAATTCATCTTTGAACTTCATAATTTCAATGGGCTTATGTATTTTATTTTTTGTAAAAAGTTTTTTTTCGTATCTAATCTTGTTATTTTGAATAAATTTATGGGATACTGACACAATATTTTTAGAAGAACGATAGTTTTCTTCCATAAAAAATATTCTTCCAGATTTAAATTGTTCCTTAAAATTTAATAGAATTTCAGGGTATGCACCTCTAAAACCATATATAGATTGATCATCATCTGCAACTATGAATATATTATTATGAGATTTAGACAATAGCTTTATAATTTCATACTGTATTTTTGAGGTGTCTTGACCTTCATCTAATTGTATATACTTGTATCTTGACTGATATGTGTTTAGTATATTGGCATTAGATTTTAAAATGTAATAAGTCATAGTCAGCATGTCATCAAAGTCAATGTAATTATTTATCTTTTTATATTCTTCATATTTTTTAAATATTATTGAGAAGTTTTTTATGCCAAAATCATTGAATTCTCTAAAATCACCTATATTATACATCATATTTTTTACATATCCTATAGTATTTATTAGTTCCTCTAATTTATCTTCATTTATTGTAGAACTGTTTGTCCTTTCGTATATCTGCCTTAGAATATTATATTTGTTCATTGATGCTTTTTTTGATTCTAACAATGTATATTTTATTTTTTTAATCCTACAATACTGATTGATTACACCATAAGAAAAACTATGGATAGTTGAAAACTTTGTATTTATAGTATCTCCAAAGAGTCCATTGAATCTCTTTTTCATATCTCTTTCAGAGGCTTTGCTGAAAGTGAGAGATAGAATATTATTTGGTGAGACCCCTTTATTGATAATTAAATTTGCTGTTCTACAGACTAAGAGTGTTGTCTTTCCTGACCCTGGTACAGCAAGTACTAAAGCTGGACCAGAAACATGATTTATAGCAGATTCTTGAGTAGTATTGAATCTTATATTTTGATTTTTTCTAACAATATCAAATAGATTATTTTTCATATATATTCTCCTAATTTTATTATATCTCTAGTATATTGTAATAAAAAAGTAGTGTAAATTTCAAATTAATTTATAGAAACGCCTTGCATATATATAAAAATAGTTATATAATAAAAAAGTGATTTTTTTATAACTAAATTTGAATTGGGCAAAGGCGTCCAATAATACAGGGATTAGTCCCTATATTATGGACGCTATTTTTTATTTTTGTAGAAACAGTGCATAATTAATCATTTTAATAAAAATATGGGAGGTAGCTCTTATGGGAAAAAATTATACTAAAAATGACATTAGAAGAATTGCTAAAGAAGAAAATGTGGAATTTATTCATTTACAATTTACAGACATTATGGGAGTAATGAAAAATGTATCTATAACTATTGAGCAATTGGATAAGGCATTGAACAATGAAATCATGTTTGATGGTTCATCCATTGATGGGTTTGTAAGAATAGAAGAATCTGATATGTATTTGTATCCAGACCCTAATACCTTTGAAATATTTCCTTGGGGTTCTCCTAATCAAAAAGAGGCCAGAATTATATGTGATGTGTATAAATCTGATGGTAAGCCATTTTGTGGATGTCCCAGAAATGTGTTGAAGAATGTACTAAAAGAAGCAGAGGAAATGGGCTTTACTATGAATGTAGGTCCTGAGTGTGAATTTTTTCTATTTAATACAAACGAAAAAGGAGAACCATCACTGGATACCCATGACAATGCAGCGTATTTTGATTTAGCACCTGTAGATTTAGGTGGAAATGCCAGAAAAGATATGATAACAGCATTGAAAAAAATGGGATTCAAGATAGAGGCTTCACATCATGAAGTGGCACCAGGACAACATGAAATAGATTTTGAATATGATAATGCATTAACTACAGCCGATAATATAATGACATTTAAAATGGCTGTAAGGATAATTGCTCAAAGACATGGTTTGCATGCCACATTTATGCCTAAACCTAAATTTGGAATAAGTGGTTCAGGAATGCATATAAATATGTCATTGGCTACATTAGATGGTCAAAATGCATTTTATGATCCAAGTAATGATATGCAATTATCAGAAACAGCATATTACTATTTAGGAGGAATTATAAAGCATGCCAAAGGATATACTGCTATAACTAATCCAACTATTAATTCATATAAAAGACTTGTACCAGGATATGAAGCACCTATATTGATAGCTTGGTCAGCTAATAACAGAAGTCCGTTGGTTAGAGTGCCTTCAAAGAAGGGGAATTCTACTAGATTAGAACTTAGAAGTCCAGATCCATCAGCCAATCCATACCTTGCTTTAGCAGCTACATTAAAGGCAGGACTTGATGGTATAAAAAATAAAATAGAGCCACCAACTCCTGTTATGAGTAATGTATATATCATGGATGATGAGGAATTGTTAGAAAAAGGTATAGAGAACTTACCTTTAAACTTATATGATGCATTAAAAGAATTGGAAAAGGATGCAGTTATAAAAGATGGTCTAGGAGACCATGTATATAATAGATTTAGAGATGCAGTATTGCTAGAATGGAGTGAATACTCTAAGTTCATAAGCCAATGGGAATTGGATCGATATTTAAGAAAATTTTAGTTTATATGAAAAATAAAAACGGCAAAATTTTGCCGTTTTTATTTTTTTATAATATTATAGTATAATATATATATAAGTATTATTGAGGGAGTTGAAATTTACAGATTTTGTCTTAATATATAAACTTGTTGGGGTGGTTTTATGAGGCAATATAGTGTAGTGGTTGCAGATAGTAATCAATCGTCCAGAAAAAATATAAGTAATCTGTTAATGCAGAGGGGATTAAAAACTTATCAGGCCACAGATGGTGGAAGTGTTTTGAGATTAGTTAGAACTTCATCTATTGACTTAGCTATAATAGATGTCAATCTACTGGGTATGAATCCCTTTGAAGTAGGAGATATAATAGAAGATGAAAATCTTTCTACTGTCGTATTTATGACCAATAATCCTAATGTAGATTTATTTGAACATATGAAAACTATGAAGGTATATGCATATATTACTAAACCTGTTAATCCCAATGAATTATATCATATAGTAGAATTTGCAATTGAGAGTGCCTCAAAAATAGATGATTTAGAAAGAAAGGTTAAAAGATTAGAAGATAAATTAGAAGGTAGAAAAAAGGTAGACAGGGCTAAGGGTATACTCATGGATAGATTAAAAGTTCAAGAAGATGATGCTTATAAAATCTTGAGAAAAAAAAGCATGGATCAATGTGTATCCATAGAAATTATTGCTCAAAAAATTATAGAAAAGTATTCATAGAAAATATTGGAGGTGTGAAATTTGGCAAGACCGGTTAAATGGAGAAGGGTAGAAAATCTCCCCCAATATAAATATTTTAAACCTGCAAATATTCCTGCGTGTGAATTGGAAGAAAATGTATTGAAGGTGGAAGAATTAGAGGCCATACGGTTACGAGACTTAGAAGCATTGGATCAGGAATCTTGTGCTGAAAAAATGAAGGTTTCCAGACAGACATTTCAAAGGATATATAATGACGCAAAGAAAAAGGTGGCAGATAGCTTAATAAATGGTAAGGCTATTAGTATTAAGGGAGGTAATTATACGCGAAACATTTGTGTTTTAGTATGTGAAAAATGCGGTTATCAGTGGGAAAATAGAGTAGAAGACTTGGGGAAATATGAACAAGAAAAAAGTTCATGTCCCCAATGTGGAAGTGAAAACACCACATGTCATGAACCAAAGACTGGCAGATTTTGTGGTAGACGGTGTAGACATAGAGGAATATAAGTAAGACCCTTTAAAAAAGGGTCTATTTTTTTAGGGAAGATTGTTGACATATGCCTATAACTCTATTATAATATAAATATAAAGAGCATATGCCAATAATTAAGGAGATGATTATAATGCCAAGAAGGGATGGAACAGGTCCAGTAGGTCAAGGACCAATGACAGGATGGGGAAGAGGATATTGTAGAACAGATGCCTATGATTCTAGGAGAATAGGTTGTGGAAGGAGATTTTTTGGAAGAAGAGGATTTGGTGCTGGTATAAGAAGTATATCTAGTGACGAAGAAAAAAGCTTTTTGGAAGAAGAGAAGGGTATTCTTAAAAGAAGTTTAGAGGAAGTTGAAAACAGAATCAATCAATTGAATAAGGACGAATAGTAAAAAATAGAGTACGATCTTAAAAAATCGTACTCTATTTTTTATTTTATAATCATAAATGAGATGAAAATTTGATTTTTTGATACAATAGATTTAAATATGAAATAGTAATTGGGGGTATTCTTGTGTCTGTTAAAGATGTATACTACGGTCCATTAAATAATAACTATAAAGAAAAAATTATTGAAAAGGCTAAAAAATATTTAATAGAAAATAAAGGAGATAAGTTTTTTTATATATTACCCAGTGGAAATCTGTTGAATAAATATAGAAATATGTTTTTGAAGTCAACTAAAGGTACTTTAGATTTAAATATTATAACATTTGACGATATAGTAAAGATGATAGCCAATGGGAAAAAATATATCTTTATTGATGATCCTATTAAAGATACTATTATATATAAAGTTGTAAAAAAATTAGAAAAAGAAGATAAGTTGAAGTATTATAAAAAACAGATAGAATCAGAAGGGTTTATACAGGATATTAGTTATATATTAGGAACAATAAAAAGGTCACTGATTACTCCCGAAGAATTCCATAAAAAGATACCATATATGGATAAATTCAAAGAAATGGGATTGATATATGATTGCTATCAAAGATTTATTACAGAGAAAAATATGCTAGATACTGAAGAGGTCTTTATTAAAGCATTAGAGGAAATAAAGAGTTCTAATACCCTATTTAATAATCTTGAGTTTGTAATAATTGATGAATTTTTTGATTTTAGACCTCAAGAATTAGAGATATTGAAGGCTATGGCATTGTCTGATATAGATATATATATGAATATACCTTATAAGGTTAAAGAAGAAAGCTATACAGTGATAAATATAATAGAGAAGCTTCGAAATATGGGATTTCAGATTACAAATATTGAAGGTGAAGATAAAGACTTTTTTACTAAAATTGGTAACGATGACTTTGGCTTGAATAGTAGTTCGTATAAAAAAAATGAAGATATAAAATTGATAAAGGCTGATACAAGGAGACTAGAAATAAAAAAGGTATGTGAATTAATAAAAAAAGAAAACAAAGATATTTCCCTAGATAATATAGCATTAATATTGGGAAATGATAATAAGTATAGAGAATTAGTAATAGACATATTTAATCAAGAAAATATACCTATATCGTTGAGGGAAGAAAAGATGTTAATAGACATTCCCTTGGTAAAAGAGTTGATAAATATACTGGAACTGAGACTGACTAATTATAATAAAATAACATTATTAAAGGCCTTGAAGTCAGGATACATGGATGTATGTGATGGAAATGATAAGGATAAAATGGAATATGTATTTCATATACTAAATTTAGATGAGAGATGTACAAAAGATAAAGTGACTCATGCTATTGGTAAAGAAAAGAATAGATTGAGACTACTTAAGGGCAATAGTGAAAATCCAAACAGAATAGAAAATTTCATGGAAGATTTATCTAATTTAGAATACATTTTAGAGTTGTTATTTGACAAAGTATCAGAAATGGAAAAAGTAGGTCCTATAGATGAAATTATAGATAAATATATGGAAATTATAGAATTTTATGATATAACAGATAGAATAAAAATTTTATATGAATCTACTAAGGATTATTCTATTTTGCATAGAGATTTATCTGCTATAAGTAGATTTAAAGAGATACTTAATGAGGTGAAAGAGATATGTAAACCCATATATGGGAAAGGTATAGCATTGGAGGATTTATACAGGCTAATTAAAAGATTATGTGAAAATGAAAGTATATATTTAAATAATTTGCCAGAAAGATGTGTGAATGTACTGACGCCATCTACTGCAAGGGGCAGTAGATTTAGCACAGTTTTTATTATGGGAATGATACAAGGGGAATATCCCAATGTTATAAATAAGAGCTGGTTTTTTAGAGATGAGGATATAGAAATATTTAAAAATATGGGAATAGATTTTAAGAGTTATCAAGATAGATTGGACAAAGAAAAACTCTTATTTGCAAATGCTATTTCTAGGGCGAGAAAAAAGTTGTATTTTAGTTATTGCAACGAAGATAACAGTGGCAAAGCACTTATATCGTCTCCATTTTTGGAGCAATTTATAGATGTTTTTAAAGGCGAGAAAATAGAAGACAAGATTAAAATATTATATGTAGATAAGGATTATATAATAAAGGACGATCTAGATACAGTAACTACGACTAGTGATTTAATTAAAAGTGTCATATATAATTACTACAAAAATGGAAAGGGGGATATATTTAAGCATATTCCCAGTGCGTATGTGGATACCATTAATGATATAGTAAACAAACTATCTTGTGAACTTAAAAGATATCAAAAAGGGTTTAACGAATATGATGGAGTAATGGATGAGAAATCTATTAAGGATGAAATATATGAAAGATTTTCACAAGAAAAAATGAGTATAACTCAGTTGGAAACCTATGGGAAATGTCCCTTTAGATATTTACTTGAATACATACTGCAGATAAAACCACTGGAAAAGGATATAGATGATTTTACTCCTATGGACAAGGGCGATATATATCATAGAGTTTTAGCCCAATATTATAGAAAAAATAGTTTGAAATTAAGAGAGATAATAATAAACAATGGAATTTTAAATGTAGAAAAAACGAAAGAAGAACTAAAGAAGATTTTAGATAGTGAAATATATAGCATGATGAAAATTAGAGATAAGAGACTCTGGGATTTAAGAAAAAATCATATGTCAAAAATACTATTAAATGTAATTAAAAAAGATGTGGAGAGACTTAAAGTATACAAAATGATACCTAGAGAGTTTGAATTGGGATTTGGATATAATGATGATTTTGTTTTAAAATTAGAAAATGGAACAGCTAGTTTTATAGGGAAAATAGATAGGATAGATGTGGACGAATTAGATGGAAAGGTTATTATATATGACTATAAAACTTCCAAAGGAAAGGGTATTAATGATATGTTAAAGGGCATATCTCTTCAGACTCCCATATATATACTGTATCAACAAAGTTTAGGGAAAGATGTGGTTGGTGGAGGATATATAACGATAAAAGATGGAGAGATGTATACTAGTATTTTAAGAGATAAATATAAGGATAGATTTAAATCTAAAAAGGGATTAGATAAAGAAGAATGGGACATGCTTTTTTATGAAACCAAAAGATATATTGATCAATATTTAAAGGGCATTTATACAGGAGATTTTAGACTTAATCCCAAGGAATGCACAGTGTTTTGTCCATATAAAAATGTATGTAGATATGATATAGAGAGAATAAATGGAAAGGAGTCTGGAGATGAAATTAACTGATAGTCAGCAAATAGCAGTAGATACTATAGATACAAATATGGCAGTGAATGCTGGGGCAGGCTCTGGGAAAACGAAAGTTCTGGTAGAACGATATATAAATATATTGAAAAGGGGTAGCCTTAGAGAAAATAAAGAAATTGATTCCATAGTAGCCATAACATTTACAAATAAAGCTGCAGCAGAAATGAAGGAACGGGTAAGAAATTCTATTAAGATGTTAAAGGATAAAGATATAAAGTGGAATAGGCTGTATAATGATTTGGATAGGGCAAATATTTCTACAATACATAGCTTTTGTACTGAGATATTAAAAGAAAATCCCATAGAAAGTAATGTGCCATCTAGATTTAATCTGCTTGATGAACATGAATCTACAGAATTATTATCAAATATAACTAAAAAAATAATTAATAATGGAATTAAAAAGGGATGTGAAATATATGATTTTATAGAGTATTTTACCCCCGATTCATTAGATGGCTCCATCTACACCCTAAGTATTATAGAAAATATTGTATCTATATATAAAAAGATTAGAACTACAGGCAAGAAATTTATACAGATTAAAGATATAACGTTAAAAAATATTGAAGGCTTAACCGTTGATATCAGTGAAATAAACAAGATAAGAAAAAATTTTTCGTTTTTAATAGAAAAGGGCTCAAAGAGATCAAAATATAAAAAATTAGAAGATGATATTGTATGGGAAAGATTTAGAAGTAGAGATATATCCAATATTGATGTCAATCTGATTGATGAAATAATATATCTGTCTGATTATATTGGCAAAATGAAGAAATATCAAGATATTGTAGATGAATTAAGTCAATCAGTAAATAATGTAATTATGATTAGAGAGAAATATTATAAAAAGATTTATGAAATACTGTTAGACATATTGATAGAATTAGATATAGAGTATAGCAATCAGAAAAGAATATTAGGGCTATTAGATTATGAAGATTTGCAGATAAAGGTTTTGGAACTTTTTGAAGATGATGATATATTAGCTAGATACCACAATAGATTTAGGTATGTAATGGTTGATGAGTTTCAAGATACTGATGAATTACAAAAGAATATAATATATAAATTATGTAGTAAGTTAAAGCCTCTAGATAGGAAAAATCTTTTCGTAGTTGGAGACCCTAAGCAATCCATATACGGATTTAGAGGGGCTAATGTAGATGTATTTTATAAAGTTATGGAAGATATAAATAAATTGTATGGAAATGAAACAATAGTTTTAAAAGATAACTTTAGAACAGTAGATACTGTCATGGATTTTATAAATGATATTTTTCAAAATATAATGTCTAACAAATATACTCCACTAAGATATAATAGTAGATCTGCAAATAGTATAGATGTGGAATTTCTTACAAACGAGGATTTAAAAGTATTTGAGGGACAATCTGAAGGAGATTATCAAAAAAGATTTGAGGCAAGTTTAATTGCTAAAAGAATAAGAAAATTGATAAAAGAAGGCTATAATTATGACGATATTGCCATACTTTTTAGGTCTTCTTCAGATATAGATATATATGAAAAATATTTACACAAATATGAAATTCCGTATTACACCCTTGTAGGAAATGATTTATTAAAAAGACAAGAGATAATAGACATCATCAATTGTTTAAAGACTATAAACAATAAATATGATGACTTATCTTTGCTGGGAGTGTTGAGGAGTCCTTTATTTGGTATTTCTGATGAAACCCTATATTATCTTAGAAAATACACAGATGACTATATTATACAGTCTATGGATACAGAAATTGAAGAATTGAAGGTAGAACAGAAAGAGATGTTAAAAAAGGCATATGAGATTATAGATAGTCTCAATGGTTTTAAATATGTCATGACATTAAAGGAATTAATCAATAAAATTCTTGATTTGACTAATTATATGGAGATTTTATTGTTGAAAAAGGAAGGAAAACAATCGATAGCAAATATATATTCATTTATAGATTTGGCAGAAAGATATGAAAAGGAGAACAATGGCACAATAAATGAATTTATTGATTATATAGATAATTTGATATCCAATGGGGCCATTCAAGAGCAGGAACAACTTCAGTCAGAGACAGATAATATTGTAAAGATAATGACAATACATAGGTCGAAGGGATTAGAATTTCCAGTTGTATTTATTCCTCAAATGGCAAAAAGATTTAATTTGATAAATGGGCCCATACTTTTCAATGAAAATTTTGGAATAGGAATAAAGCACCCAAATGATTTAGGAAAATTGGATAAAGATATATCACCTATATATGCTAAATTAAATGAAGTACAAAAAAGAAATGATATAGAAGAAAATAAGAGAGTATTATATGTGGCGATGACAAGGGCAGAAAAAAGGCTTATTATGGGTTTACAGCCTATAGATAAATTTAAATATAGCTTTAAGGGAATAATAGGAAATAATATTCCTAAGGATAAGTGCAAATTTACAGCAGATATTGAATTGGAAAATACAACTGATTTTACTACAGTGCATATACCTAAAAAGATAATGCTTGATAATTCAAATAAAAAATCTATAGAATTAATGGAATATGATAATTATAATAATAATAAAAATTTCAATAGATTTACTATAACTCAATATATGGTATTTAATTATTGTAACAGATATTTCTATATGACATATTATAAGGGAATTCCTATTGCAAATGATTATTATATTGAAAAAAAGAAAAGTAGTATACTGATAGATAGTGCTACTAGAGGAACTATAGTACATAATATCTGTGAAAGATATATTGATGGAATGGATGCACGGCATATGATAGAAGAAGAATTATATAAGTATGGATTGCCTTTAGATAAAGCATATATAGATGAAATAATGGTATATATAAAGAATTATATATATTATTATCATGAAGATTTTGATATATGTTACAAAGAAAAGGAATTTTATTATAATATATTTGGGAAAAATATTTATGGAATAATAGATAGAATAAATATAAAGGATGGGAGGGCAGAGATAATAGACTATAAGACCAATAGTGTAAGAAATACCAAAAGTAAATTGAGAAAACAATATGGTCCACAGTTGAGGCTATATGCCAAGGCATTCCAAGATATCTCTAATATTGTAGTGGATAGTGCCAGTATATTATTATTGGAGACAGGAGAAAAAATAAATATTGATATTTCAAATAATAAAATAGAAGAAAATTTAAATAATATAAAACAATTTATAGAATTTGTAACTACCCATAGAGATATAAAAGACTATCACAAAAGGAGTTATGGGTGCAAATATTGTAAATTTAACTATATATGTGAGATATATTAAGGATTTTATTCCCCTCCAGAATATTAGTCAATATAATTGACCAGAATATTTATGGAGGGGTTTTTATGATGATTAAAGGGATATTTTTTATTTTTTGGGGATTTTTTATGGCAACTAATGATATTTATGATTATAAGAATACTTTATTAAATAAAAAAATTATTAAAAGAACCTTTGAGAAGGATAATTATTATGAAGTTAAATTAATAATAGGTATTTTCTCATTTATAGTGGGACTTTTTACTATATTAAGTCATGTTCTAGTTATTAGCTCATAGGGAAAGTGGGATTTGAAAATTGCTTAAAAAAATCATATTAATAGTTATTATAATAATTTGTTTTAAAAATAAATCTTATGCTGCAAATAATGATAAAAATATGTTGCTGGTATTGGACAATATTGATTATGAAATTATAAATGAATTAATTGTAGACTATAATTGTTCCATAGGTTTAATGAATGCTTGTATAGAAAACTATTTTAAAGATATAGATTTAGATTCATATTTCATGACTATAGCTTCAGGGGAGAAAATAAAAGCAAAGAGGCAGCTAGATAATATACTGACATTGTCTAAAATATGTAATGCAAATCATAAGAAATTGAAATATATAGGTAAGGGTAAATCCTCAATATTGATAGATAAAGATTATATATCAATGGAAGAAAAGGAAGGTTTGGATATAATATATAGAAAAGAATGGTTAATAGAGAAAATAGATAATTTTTTTCATGATGGAGATTTATTAATTGTAGACCTTGATATTGATAATATTGAAGAAAGAAAAGAAGTATTTAAAGATATTTTATCTATATATAATAGAAGAGCCAATATTCTGATAATATCCCAAGGAGTACCACAGAAATTTAGAGTGAGATTTAACAAGACTATAGTACCTGTATTATATATAGATAAACATAAAGAAGGGGGGATACTTACTAGCGATTCTACTAAAAGGATAGGTATAATATCTATACTGGATTTATTTCCAACAATTATTAAAAATATGGGCATATCTACTACTAATATAACTAGAGGAAGTCCAATATATACAATAAAAGGAAATCCTAATAGATGGGAAAGTATATTTTTAAATAGTGTAGGTATGAATATTATAAAATATATAATATATGGAGTATTTGTATTTATTCAAAGCACTGTTATAGTAAGATATCTATTGAATAATGGATACAAATATATAGATGTTTTTTTGGTGAATACATGTCAAATGGCTATATTTATTTCTTTGGTTATGGGAATTATTATCAAAAACCTTGATATATATATATATTTAAGTACAGTTTTTTTTGTATCTATAGGTTGGTCATTTTACAGCAGAAGATCTATAGGAAATATGTTTGATTTATTATCTGTTTTTACAAATCTCATTATATTATATGGTGTATTTTTCAATATAGAGATGCTATACAGATCTTTTATTGGTTATAACAATATATTGGCTGGGGGAAGATTTTATGGATTAAATAATGATATCTTAGGTGTACTATTAGGGACATCAATTATAACTATATTTTATATAAAAAAATATATAGATAATAAATTTTTTTCTAAAATGATAATCATATGTTATATTGCCATTATTTATATTGCACTGTCTTCTAGATTTGGTGCTAATTTTGGGGGATATTTGACAGCTATTTTTTCAACTGTTTTTGTGATATCTAAGTTTATATTTAAAAGAAGGAATAAGATATCAAGTATTGTTTTTTTAATTATATTGGTGGGGATATTGGTTTTTGTAAATATATATTTAGATTATATATCTTATGATATTGGATATATGGGAAGATTTATATCGAGAATAAAAGAGATAGGGTCTCAAGAAATAGTAGACATGGTTATAATAAAAGCAAAACAAGTGTTGTTTATGATTATAGTTCCTCCTTGGAGTATAACATTTTTAGTACATATATTTTTTATATTGAATTTATATAGAAAGAGTTATAAACAACATATAAATCTGTCATATATAGATATTAGTTTTTTTGTAATAATGTTTTTTAGTTTATTACTAAATGATACAGGTGTAACTACTTTTTTTTATATAAACACATATTACTTAACTTATAAGATAGATATGCAGATGAAAGACCATACATTTAAAATCAATTAGAAAAAAAATTTGCGCAAAAGAGAAAGAAAACTTTTCAATATAATCCAAATATTTAAAATATTATTAAAAATACCAATATTCGAAATGAAGGGAAAATGAAGCATTTAATGTAAAAAATAAACATATAAATAAATTAAATGAAAATTGGCAAAAAAATTGCATTTCATTTAATGTTGAAGGGGGAATAAATTATGACGTAAAAGTTAATGTAAAACTAAGGAAAACATTATCACAAAAATAAGGGGGAATTGATAATGGAAGGCGGATATGGTGTTTTAGCAGTATTACCACCTTTGATAGCTATAATATTAGCTTTTGTTACTAAACGGGTGTTGGTTTCTTTATTCCTTGGTATATTTACTGGTGGAATTATAATTTCTGGAGGCAATCCCTTTGGAGGAGTAGTTTATTCACTAGATAAAATTGTTACGTCTATGACTGATGATTATAATGCAAGGTTATTGTTATTTAATTTAATCATGGGTTCAGGTGTGGCATTTATATGGAAATTGGGTGGTAGTGAAGCATTGACAGTATGGGCAAGGGATAAAATAAAGAGTAGAAAGTCAGCAGGGGTAGGAGCATGGCTATTGGGAATAATAGTGTTTTTTAATGATTATGTAAATGCAGCTATTGTGGGAAATGTCTTTAGAGATATAAGTGAAGAGCAAAAGATTTCCACTGAAAAATTATCTTATATATTAGATTCAACTGCTGCACCTGTTGCTACTTTTTTCATATCAGATTGGATAGCATTTCAAATAGGTATGGTAAAATCGGGAATGGATACAGCTAATATTACTTCTATGAGTGCATTTGAGGGATATTTAAGGAGTGTTCCTTTGAATCTATATTGTATATTTGCAGTATTATTTGTAGGCATAGTAGTAATAACAGGAAAAGATTTTGGCCCTATGCTCAAGGCTGAACATAGAGCTATATCTGAAGGAAAGATAGTAAGGGATGGAGCTAAACCTATGATGGATGTAGGATATGAATTAGGAGAACCTATAAAGACTAGACCCATGATAATAACATTCTTTGCACCGTTGATTGTATTAGTAGTGGTAACATTGTTTGGATTTTGGTGGACAGGTAGGGGAGCAGGGAATTTAATGGAGATACTAGGAGCTTCAGATCCAGCCACAGCTCTGTTATGGGGAGCTTTTGCAATGTCTATCACAGGTATAATTATGGCATTAACTACTAAAATTATGAATTTGTCAGAGGCTATGGATACACTTATAAATGGATTTAAATTAATGCTTTTGGCATCTGTAATATTAGTAATGGCATGGTCATTAGGTGGAGTTACTGGAGATATGCAATTGGCAGATTTTATAGTTAATTCCATAGGAGAGAACACTCCATTTGCCATATTACCTGGTATTATATTTATAATAGGTATGGTTGTAGCCTTTGCCACTGGAACCTCTTGGGGAACTATGACAATACTTACTCCAATAGCTATACCATTGGCTTATAAATTGACAGGAGATATAAATTTATCAGTTTCAATGGCCGGTGTAGTATTTTCAGGGGCTATATTTGGAGATCACTGTTCACCTATTTCAGATACAACAGTATTGGCATCTATATTTTCAGGGGCTGACCATATAGATCATGTGTCTACTCAAATCCCCTATGCATTATCAGTAGCAGTAATATCATTTTTAATGTATTTATTATATTCCTTTGCAGGATTAGGACCAATTATCTTAATTCCAATAGGAATAGTGTTAATGTTAGTTATGCATTATATACTTTCAGGATATTATGAGAAAAAATATGGTATAGATTCTAGAACTAAAAGAGCAGTATAAAGATACAATCATTAGATGGTTTAGTCTAATGACAAAGGTATAAGAATAGTTAATAGCTCGTAGTTGATGGACTAAGGGATTCATACCAAACCGTAATAAAAATTTGGTGAGAGTCCCTTATTGATAGAGTTAAAAGTTTAAAAGAATAAAATAGAAGTTAGTAGTTATTAACTACTAACTTCTATTTTATATCTTCAATCTTTTTCTTACTGTAGGATCATTGAATACATTTCTAAATATAAATAGAGAGATTAGACATTCTAAAGAAGCTATTCCCATTACCAATCTGTAACCACCAATTTCAAATAGAGTAGGTCCCAATGATGTAAATATAATAAATGTTAATGAGTTTGTAAAAAATATAAGGGTCATAAAAGTAGTTCGATTATTTGGATATACTTCAGAACATATGGTTTGAAATGCAGTCCAACCACCGTCAAGCCCCATGGCAAATAAAAAAGATAGAGGTATAACAGTATATGGAGAACCCATATATGGTATAAATATAAGAGAAACAGTCATGATAATAAAACTTATTTTTGAATAAAGTACATCGCTCAATTTATGACTTATAGCTGTATATAATAATACTCCAAATACAGTACCTAGTGCAGTAAATGTATACATAACTCCTATTTCAGATTGATTTAAACTAAAGGTTCTTTTTAACCATATGGAAAAATAGTTTAATGTCAATATAGGTGAAGAGACTATTAGAAACTCAATTGCTAAAAATTTCAATGTAATTGGATTTTTAATCATAGATTGAAAATCTTCTATATTAGCTGATTGAATTTCAGCAGAATTATTTCCGTTGGTTTCAGGAAGCATAAAGCAAAGTATGATTATAATAAAGGATAAAAGAGATAAGGGAAAGTATATAATTTTTAAACCAGAAAATTTAGACATTATTGTTCCGTATATGGGGCTTAATAAGATAGCTAAAGCAAATGCTATTCTTATAAAACCAGATGCCTTTCCTCTTTTACTGTAGGGAACAAAGTCGCTTATATAAGATATGACAGATGCATTTAGTGTAAAATTACCTAATCCTATGAATGTGCGACCTATTGCAAATATCAATGGGAATTTTGCAATAGCACAAAGTATTGTACCTAATAAAAAAGAAAACATTGAAAAAATTAAGATTCTTTTTTTACTATATTTGTCTGCCCATATCCCCAATAGAGGTACAAGTAGTCCCACTATGGAAAAGCCTATATTTAAATATATTACACTGCTTTCATTTATATTAAAAATTGAAGAAATATAAGGTATAAGTGGGTTTATAAAATTCATTTCAAGGTATATAATAAATTGAATCAAAAAAGTAGTAACAAGTATTAAGAATATATTCAAAATCAAACCTCCTAAAAATTGACTATTTTTCTGTTGCTTAAACTATTATAGCATGTATTTTCATTTTTTGATACAATATGTAAAGAATATAATTCTTGGAATATAATGATAAGAGCTAAGAGAAGGAGTGATATATATGCTTAAAATATTTATTTCTTATTATAGGCCTCATATGAAGCTGTTTATACTGGATATAATATGTGCCTTTTTAATTGCTGCCATAGACTTAGTTTTTCCAATGGTAACTAGGGCATTTATGAAGGATATTATTCCCAATGGCAAGATGGGAACTTTTTATATAATGATATCAGTTTTGATAGTACTCTATATTATAAGAGCAGTTTTTAATTATATAGTTGATTATTGGGGACATGTAGTAGGGACAAGAATGGAATATAATATGAGAAAAGATTTATTTTCTCATTTACAGACCCTATCCTTTAGTTATTTTGATCAGAATAGAACAGGTCATATAATGTCTAGGATAGTAAATGACCTTAGAGAGATATCAGAATTAGCACATCATGGACCTGAAGACTTGTTTCTTTCCGTAGTTATGTTGATGGGATCATTTGTGATATTATTAAATGTTGAATGGAGACTCACCGTTATAATATTTTCATTTATTCCTATAATGATATGTTTTACGTTTATAAAGAGGAAAAAGATGATTAATGCATTTAGAACTGTAAGAAAAAAAGTAGCAGATGTAAATGCCCAATTGGAAAATAGTATATCAGGAATAAGGGTTGCTAAGTCATTTACAAATGAAGAATATGAAATGGATAAATTTGATATAGGGAATATAGAATTTAAAGAATCAAGGGAATGGGCATTTAAATCCATGGCGGAGTTTTTTACAGGTATAAATTTTTTATCTAACTTATTAAATGCATTGGTTATAGGAGTTGGAGGATATTTTGTATATAAAAAGATAATATTTATGGAAGACTTAGTAGCATATTTATTATACGTGAATATTTTTTTACAGCCCATAAGGAGATTAACTCAATTTACACAACAATTCCAATCGGGAATGACAGGGTTTGAAAGATTTGTGGAAATACTAAATATAGAGCCTGATATAATTGATAGAGAAGATGCAATAGAATTAAAAAATATTCGAGGGAATATAGAGATGAGGAATGTTTCATTTCAATATGATGAAAATGAGACGGTTCTTTCAAATATAAATCTGAAGGTGGATGAAGGAAAGACATTGGCTTTAGTAGGTCCTTCTGGAGGAGGTAAAACTACTTTATGTCATTTGATTCCCAGATTTTATGATGTTAATTCGGGCGCTATATTGATTGATGGTAAAGATATAAAAGATATAAAGTTAAAATCTTTAAGAAAAAATATTGGATTAGTTCAACAAGATGTATTCTTGTTTACTGGTACAGTGAAGGAAAATATATTGTATGGAAACCCAGAGGCTTCAGATGCAGAAGTTATAAATGCTGCTAAAAATGCCAATATACATGAGTTTATAGAAACATTACCAGATGGTTATGATACTTATATTGGTGAAAAAGGGGTAAGGTTGTCAGGAGGCCAAAAACAAAGGATATCTATAGCAAGGGTGTTTTTAAAAAATCCTAGTATATTAATATTAGACGAAGCAACATCAGCCCTTGACAATGAAACAGAGATAAAGATACAAAATGCGTTGGAACAGTTATCAAAGGGAAGGACTACTATTGTAATAGCCCATAGGTTATCTACTATAAAGAATGCAGATGATATTGTAGTGCTCACAGATAAAGGTATACAAGAAAAGGGTACACATAAAGAATTATTGGAGAAGGATAATTTATATGCTAAACTATACAAATCTCAATTTAAAGGCTATATACCCGATGAAGTTCACTGAATGATAAATGCATAAGAGTGTAGATACAGTTAGAAGTAAGTAGTTAGTAGATTAGTTGATCGGGGAAGTCCTATGGATTTCATCATGAAACTAATAACTACTAACTTGTTTTATATATCATTAAAACTTACCAGTGTATATGATATAATACAATAGGAAAATAATATATGAAATAATAGACAGATACTATAAAGAGGTGTAAAAAAATGATTGTTGGTACTTGTGAATTAGAGCTTATGGTATATGATGCTATTTCATTAAAGGATAAGAGACAGGTAATTAAAAGTATCATAGGTAAAATACAGTCAAGATATAATGTATCCATTGCTGAAATAGGGAACAATGATAAATGGCAAAGGACAATTATAGGGTTTGCTTGTGTTACTAATGACACTAAGCATGCCAATAGCATAATATCTAATATATTGAAATTTATTGAAAGAGATAGTAGAGTGGAAATTTTTAATCATGATATAGATATTTCCTAATTTCAATATTCTACTATGAATAAAAGGAGTAGATAAGTATGTTAAATAAACAGGATATAAAGCAAGTGTTGGAGATATTAGAAGAGACATATCCTAAGGCAAAGTCAGAATTGAATTTTTCAAATCCCTTTGAACTATTGATAGCAACTATTTTATCAGCTCAATGTACGGATGTAAGAGTGAATAAAATTACTGGGGAATTATATAAAATTTATAAAACTCCAGAGGATTTTTTGAAATTAACTGAAGAAGAATTGGGAGTACTGATAAAAAGTTGTGGCTTCTATAGAAATAAGAGTAAAAATATATTGGGAACATGTAAAATACTAGTAGAAGAACATAACTCTCAGGTTCCTAAGACTAGGAAAGAATTGATGGAATTACCCGGGGTTGGAAGGAAAACGGCCAATGTAGTATTGAGTAATGCCTTTGGTGAAGATGCCATAGCTGTAGATACCCATGTCTTTAGAGTGTCTAATAGAATCGGATTAGCCCATAGTGATAATGTGGACGATACAGAAAAAGATTTAATGGAAAATATACCTAAATTTCAATGGTCCGATGCCCATCATTGGCTAATTTTTCATGGTAGAAGGGTATGCAAAGCGAGAAAACCCAATTGTGATAATTGTCCTTTAACGAATTATTGTGAGTATTATAAATCTTTGTAGTATCTAGGAGGGGATTTAAAATGGGATATGATGAAGGTTTAAAGATTGACACTGAGAATTTAATTTTTTCCCTTGATATAGGAACTAAAACGGTATTGGGAATAGTAGCTATATGTGAAAATAATAGATTCAAGATATTGGCTAGTGAAATAGTTGAACATGAACAGAGATATATGTATGATGGCCAAATTCATGATATTGAAGGTGTTTCTTTAGCAGTTAAAAAGGTTAAACATAAACTGGAAGATAAATTAGGAATAAAATTAGAAAGGGTTGCCATAGCAGCTGCTGGAAGAGCACTAAAGACATATAGAGTTAAAGTGGATAGAGAAATAGATATTACTATGGAAATAGATAATAGATTGGTAGATAGTTTAGAGATGGAAGGAATACAAAAGGCTCAAAAGATGTTAGAGGAAAAAAGGCAACAAAATGAGGCACAATATTATTGTGTAGGACATACTGTAGTGAATTATTATTTGGATGATAATTTTATGGATAGTTTAAAGGGGCATAGGGGAAATAAAATAGGCGTTGATTTAATAGCTACATTTTTGCCTCATATGGTAGTAGATAGCCTTTATACAGTTATGAATAGATTGGAATTAGAAATCTCAAATATTACATTGGAGCCTATAGCTGCTATTAATGTGGCTATAAAAAAGAACTTGAGACTCCTTAATTTAGCCTTAGTAGATATAGGGGCAGGAACATCAGATATAGCAATAAGTAAGGATGGAGCTATAGTAGCCTACGGTATGACATCTGTAGCAGGAGATGAGATAACAGAAAAGTTGGCGAGGACTTATCTGCTTGATTATGATACTGCTGAGAAATTAAAAAAGGAATTGAATCAAAAGGATAGTCATGTATTCTATGATGTGGTAGGAATAAAGCATGAATTGGATACTAAAGATATATTGGATAGCATAGAAGAAGCTATAATATCCCTTGCTAAGAGCATATCTCAGGCAATAATAGAAAATAATCAGAGACCTCCCAGTGCGGTGTTTCTAATTGGTGGAGGGAGTCAAGTGCCTAGAATTACAGACTACATAGCCCAAGAATTAGAATTACCTAAAGAAAGGGTAGTAGTAAGAAATGTAGATATAATAGATAGAGTAGAGGGTCTTGAAAATAAGATGATAGGTCCCCATTCGATAACTGTAATAGGAATTGCATCAATAGCTGCAGAAAATAAAAAAGAAGATTTTTTGGAGGTTAATGTAAACAATAAAAAGATTAAATTGTTTAATTCAAAGAGTATGAAGGTATCCGATGCACTAGTACTTATGGGATTTAACCCGAGGAAATTAATTCCTAAAAGGGGAAAAGGCTTAGCAATTACAATAAATGGAAAAAAAGAAATTATAAAGGGGGAAATAGGAGAGCCAGCTAAAATATATGTTAATGATAAACTTGAAAGTTTAGAATGTAGTTTGAAAAATAAAGATGTAATTAAAATTATAGAAGCTACTGTAGGTGAAGATGCTTCATGTAATATAAAAAGGATAATAAATACTGATAAAAGGGTATTTGTTAATGGAAAGAAAATAAAGACTATAAGGGCTATAAAAATAAATGGAGATATTGCAGATGAGAATACAAAATTAAATGATGGAGATAGTGTAGAAACTATTGAAATAACTAATATAAAAGAATTATTGGAATATATGGACATAAAAAATAGTGTAAATGTCTATAAAAACAATGAATTAGCAAGCAATGATACTCCAATAAAAGATGATGATATTATAACATTTAATAATATAGATATGGGAGAAGATAATTTTGAAGGTAATAGTATAAAATTATATATCAATGGGGAAGAAAAGATTTTTCAATATGAAAAAGACGAATTTGTATTTATAGATATATTTAATTATATAAACTTCGATTTGTCTAAACCTAAAGGTTCTTTGGTGCTTTTAGTTAATGACTTAAAGGCCGATTATTATCAAAAACTTAATAGTGGAGATAATGTTAAAATTTATTGGAAATAGAAAAAAAATAACCTCCTGTAAATATACTCAGTAATATTCCTATGTACTAGTAATATTAATTAATATAGGGAAAGATAACTGTATGTATATTTAAAGGAGGATTAAATATAGTATGCCAAATTCAAATAGAAGAACTAAATTAGCTATATACATATGTATAATTTTTTTTATTATGACCGCTGTAACAGTAATCTATATTTTATCAATAGATGATATGATTAATGGAGTAAATGTGTCTGGTATATCAATAGAGGGTATGAATAAAGAAGAAGCAAAGAAACATTTGAGGGATCAATTACATAATAAATTAAAAGATAGATATATTAAGTTAAAATATAAAGAAGATGAATATGTACATGATTATGAAAAATTAGGAATAAATTATGATTATGACAAGACGATAGAAAAAATTTATCAAGATATAGACACGAAAACAAATATAAATAAAATAAAGACATTTTTAACTGGCTTGATTAATGAGAGGGATTATGATATGGAGTATACATATGATATATCTAAACTTGAAGAGTTTGTAAAATCTATGGAGAAAGATATAAATTCGGAAGCCCAAAATGCCAGTGTGAAAATCGATAATGACAGAATAGATATTGTACCTGAGATAATAGGTAAAAAAGTGGATAGCGATAGCTTGAAAGAGATATTAATAAATAGTATAGGAAAAGATAGTATTATAGATATACCTGTAATGGAAAAAAGCCCTACAATAGTTGAGAAAGATATTGAAACTATAAATAGTGTTCTAGGCAGCTTTGTTACTAGATATAATACAAGTAAAAAAAATAGGGTTAATAATATTGTTCAGGCTACCAATACTATAAATAATAAAATATTGATGCCGAATGAAAAATTTTCATTCAATAAGGCAACTGGTGTTAGAAATTCAGATAATGGGTATAAAAAAGCCCCTGTAATTATAAATGGAGAATTAGTGCCAGAGGTAGGTGGTGGTGTATGTCAGGTATCTTCTACATTATATAATGCAGTATTGCTGTCAGGATTAGACATATTAGAAAGGCATAATCATTCCTTGCCATTATCTTATATAGGAAAGGGTAGAGATGCTACGGTGGTTTACGATGTATTTAGACTTTAAGTTTAAAAATTCTTTGCCTGAGGCAATATATATTGAAGCAATATCTGAAAAAGGAAAAATGGAGATAAATATATATGGTAATGAAAAACTTAAGAAAGATATAGAGATAGTGCCTAGTGTAGTCCAAAGCATAAAACCAAAGCAAGAGGTTGTTGTTGATCCCAATATGAAAGCAGGGGAAAGGAAAGTAATTCAAAAGGGAAGATGGGGCTATAAAGTAAATACATATAAAATCATAAAACAAGGAAAAGATATACTATCTAAGGAACTTATATCTAAAGATGTATATAAAGGAAGAAAAGAAGTAATAAAAGTAGGTAAAGAACAGGAGTAGGAGGAAAATATGCTAGAAGAATTATATTACAAAACGATAAATTGTCCGGTATGTAAAAATGAATTTAAGACATTAAAAGTAAAAAGGTCAAGGGCTAGGGTAGATAAAATAGATACAGATTTTATGAAATATTATAAAGGAGAAAATCCTATAAAATATAATGTAAATGTATGCCCAAATTGTGGATATTCAGCTATGGATAAGCGGTTCAAATCTATGAATTTTAATGATATAAATATTATAAAAGAAAAAGTTTTTGCACGTTGGAAAGGCAAAAATTATTGTAATGAAAGGACATTAGGTGCGGCGATTGAAGGGTATAAACTTGCGTTATATTGTGGGGAACTATTGAATTATAAAAAATATGAGATTGGAGGTATAACATTAAGGATAGCATGGTTATATAGATTGAAGCATGAAGAAAAGAATGAGAATAGATTTTTAAAATACACTCTAGATTTATATGAAGATGCATACTCTAATGAAGACTTGTCTTATGGTGGAATGGACGAATTAACGGTAGGATATCTAATAGGTGAAATACTGAGACGGTTGGGAGAAAAGAATGAATCTATTAAATGGTTTGGCAATATAGTATCTGATAGGAGAATAAGAAATAACCCCAGATTGGAAAAAATGGCAAGGGAGCAATGGCAGATAACTAAAGGGGAGCTAAAAGGAGCAATCTGATGAATATAAAATATTGGGACGTTAAAACTGTATTAGGTGATATGCTTATTGCATATAATGGAGATGAATTGGTAGCTTTGGAATTAAATAAGAAAAATGAAGACAAGCTATTGGTTTGGCTCAATGATAATTTTAATAAAGTAGAAAAAAAGAAAGAAGACATATATTTTACAGATCAACTGGACCGTTATTTAAAAGGTGAAAAGATAAAATTTACATATCCTATATTCATGCAAGGAACAAAGTTTCAAAAAAATGTTTGGAGTGAACTTTTAAATATACCTTATGGAGAAGTTAGAAGTTATGGATATATTGCTGAAAAAATAGGTAATTCTAAAGCTATGAGGGCAGTAGGGATGGCAAATGGCAAGAACCCCATACCTATAGTAATACCTTGTCATAGAGTTATAGGAAAGGATGGAAAACTTGTAGGATATAGTGGGGGACTGGAATACAAGATTGAACTTTTGGAATTAGAAGGCCATAAAATAAAATATAGTAGAAATGGGATAGCTTATATAGATGGATAGAAGTCTTTTCTTTTAACTATTATTAAAGAGTTAGTAGATAATAGTTAGTAGTAAGTAGTTCAATGATAAAATCTATAGGATTTTTTCATTAACTGCTAACCACTAACTAATAGATACTAACTTTTTTTATAAGTCTCTAAAAGTTTATGTTTTGCATATAGATAATATATACTTTATATTTTTTATTAGGATGTGATTTGATGGGTTATTATAAATATGTAAATAAACCATTAATTTTTATACCAGGTATATTAGGGTCATTGGGAGAAGATATTATACCTGGATATGGGAAATTTGATTTTGGGATTGCAGAATATATTTATAGGCCCTTTATAGAAGGGCTTATAAATATGGGGTATGAAGAGGAAAAGGATTTATATATATGTTTTTATGATTGGAGAAAAGAAAATAGGTATTCTGCAAAGCAATATTTACTGCCCATAATAGAAAAAGCCAAGGAAAGAACAGGAGTAGAAAATGTAGACTTGTTATGTCATAGTATGGGAGGCTTATTGGCTAGGGCATATATACAAAGTGAATTATATATGTATGATATAGATAAAATTATAATGATAGCGACTCCCAATGCAGGGTCTGCTAATGCATATTATTTTTGGGAAGGAGGACAGTTACCTGAAAGTACAGTGGGTGATAATCCATTTTTAAATATGTTGTGGAAAGGATTTGTTTGGTATTTAAAAGCATCGAAAAAAAAGGATGATATGTGTATATTGCACAGTGAATTTCCATCTGTAAAAGAGCTTTTACCATCAGAAGAATATGGAGATTATTTAATATTTAAAGGGGCTAGTACATTTGTGCCTATAAATAGTATGAAATGTAAAAATACATTTTTAAATATATTAAATAGATATAAAGATTTAAGCCATAGCTATGGAGTTTTAACAGATCTAATATGTGGTACAGACAAAAAAACTAATAAATATATACAAGTGAGTAAAAGTAACACCGAGGAGAAATGGTGGGATGGCCAGCCATATAATAATATAAATACTATTTTTGGAGATGGAACTGTGACCATAGAAAGTGCATGTAATATGTGTGGAAGAAAACATTTCTTGGAGAGTGATCATACAGATATATTATATGACAGTTTGCCTATTATTAGAGATATATTGAATAGACCAATTTCACCTTACGCTATTATGACTAATATGAAAAATAGAATATCTCCTTTATATAGCATAATAATAAAGAATGCAAAAAACATAAATATAAAATTAAATAATATAAATATGAATATATGTAATGGAAAAGGAGATATAGAAAGTGAGAAGATATTATTTAAAAAATTAAGCGAAAATGATTATTGGATAATGATAGAAGAAGGTAATATGGAATTTGTTGATATATTTATTGATTATATAGAAAATGAAAAAGGTACAATAGTTGTTTACAAAAAAGAGTTTGAAGGTGTAAAAAAGATATTGGAAAAAACTTCAATCAATTCTTATAAAACAGTATTGTACCACTAATTATAATATTTATGCCATAGTTTTTATTATAATGATATTCCTGCTTCTTCAAATGTTATCATTTCTTTATTCATGAAAGTAGATGACTCTATAATATTAAATGCTAAAACTGCACCAGAACCTTCTCCTAGTCTCATATTCATATGGAGCATAGGTTCTAGGCCCAATATTGTAGAGGCGGCATATCCACTTTTATCTGCAGATGCATGAGATGGGAAAAAGTATTTTAATGATTTAGGAGCTATTTTAGAAGCTATTATAGCAGAGACTGTAGCTATAGTACCATCTATGACTATAGGAACTCTATTTGCGGCACCTGCTAACATTACACCGGTCATACCTGCAATATCTAGTCCACCTACTTTATGGAGAACATCTATGGGATCTAATGGATCAGGATTATTTTTATCAATAGCTTTTTTTATGGCATTGATTTTGGTTGGCAGAGACTCTACAGGGAGATTGGCACCAACTCCTACAATTGTCTTGGGATCTAAGCTAGCCAATACAGATAAAACAGCTGTGCTAGCAGTGGTATTGGCTATCCCCATTTCTCCAGTAGCTAATAAATTTATTCCATTATCTATTTCTTGTTGAGCAATTTCTATCCCTACTTCTATTGCTTTTATGGCCTCGTCTCTAGTCATTGCAGGTCCTTTTGTCATATTGGCAGTACCATACCTTATTTTTTTATTGATAACTTTAGAGGAATCTATATCTCTTATAACACCAATATCTACAGGGATTACCTTAGTATTGTTTTGTTTAGCTAAAGCACATACGCCTGTCACTCCTCTAGCAAAGTTTAATGTCTGTATATAAGTCACTTCTTGGGGAGTAGATGCTACAGACTCTTCAAAAACACCATGATCTGCAGCCATAACTATTACAGCTTTATTATCTACTTTTGGATATAATTTACCTGTAATACCACAAAGCTGTATAAGGATATCTTCTAGTTTACCTAGACTTCCTATAGGTTTTATTAAATTATCTACCCTTTCTCTTGATTTTTTCATCATTTTTGAGTCTAAATCTTTAATATTATTGATAGTTTGATTTAAAAGTTCCATATTTTGACCTCCTCATTTTTTATAAGATATGTTTATAATAAAAAAAGTTCGTGGTGTTTTTGTATAACAAAAACACCACGAACTTTTCCATCATTCGTTAAAAACAAATAACTAAAGGCAGGTCTTCTGGCTCTGGGTCATAATTCTCTTATACCTTCCCATCTTATGAATAAGACAGTGGTTTTAACATAACAGAACTCACCATTACAGCGGTGGGACCGCTGGAGACTTTCACTCCATTCCCTTTTCACCTATAATATCATAGGCACCTATAGTTAAAATTTAATTTCACTTAAATTAAGTAGTTTGTCCTTCACCATATCCTATATATTTGATAGTAGTTAATTGATCTAATCCCATTGGTCCTCTGGTGTGAAGTTTTTGAGTGCTTATGCCTATTTCAGCACCAAATCCATATCTACTTCCATCTGTAAAACGAGTAGATGCATTTACATAGACAGCAGCGGCATCTATTTCTAATAAGAATTTTTGAGAATTAGTGTAGTTATCAGTTATTATAGCTTCTGAATGACCAGTACCATATTGATATATATGATCTATAGCTTGATCTATAGAATCTACCACTTTAACAGCTAGTATGAGATCTAAGTATTCTGTATTCCAATCTTTTTCATTGGCATCAATAACATCAGGAATTATAATTTTAGTTTTTTCACATCCCCGTATCTCTACATCTAAGTTAGTTAGAGAGTGATATATTTTAGGTAAAAAATCCTTTGCCACATCCTTATGAACCAAAAGAGTTTCCATAGTATTACAAACAGCAGGGCGTTGAGTTTTAGCATTTATAACTATTTTTTCTGCCATATCTAGATCTGCATAATTATCTATATATATATGACAGTTACCAACACCAGTTTGTATAACTGGAACTGTTGAATTATTTACCACATTTTGTATAAGTCCAGCGCCACCTCTAGGTATAAGAATATCAATATATTTGTTTAATTTCATCATTTCATTAACTGCTTCTCTGTCAGGGATTTCTAATAATTGAATACATCCCTCGGGAAGGCCTGAAGAAATAGCAGCATCAATTATAATATTAGATAGGGCTATATTGGAATTGATTGCTTCTGACCCACCACGTAAAATAACAACATTTCCTGACTTAAGACATAAGGCAGCAGCATCCACAGTGACATTTGGTCTAGCTTCATAAATCATACCAATAACCCCTAAAGGTACTTTGACTTGTCCTATTTTAAGGTTATTAGGTCTTTTCCACATAGATATTACTTCTCCTATGGGATCTTTAAGGTCGGCAATCTTTCGTAATCCATCAGATATGTCTTTAATTCTATCTTCTGTAAGAAGCAATCTGTCAATTAGAGATTTAGATAATCCTTTATGTCTACCAGCCTCTATGTCTTTGCTATTTGCTTCTAAAATGAAATCCATTTTTCTAATAAGTGCATCGGACATCTTTAAAAGGGCCTTATTTTTTGTATTGGTATCCATAGTGGCAAGTATTCTTGATGCCTTTTTAGCTTTCTTAGCCTTTTCTAATACATAATTTTTAATGTCCACAGAAACCCTCCTTCTTTATTTTAAAATCTTACAATCTGCGTCAAATAAAGTTCCTATTTCTTCGCCTTCTAATATAGAATTGATCACATTATAAATGGAACCGTTGGCAATTATCATAGAAGCACCAGCAGATGTAGCTATTTTTGCTGCATTGATTTTGGTAACCATACCACCTGTACCCAAAATACTACCAGGATTACCAGCCATAGCCTCTAATTGAGGAGTTATTCTATCTACATAGTGAATAAGGCAAGCCTCATCATACTCTTTAGGATTGCAGTCATATAGACCATCTATATCAGATAAAATTATTAGTAAATCAGCTCCAATCAATTTAGCTACTAATGCTGATAAAGTGTCGTTATCTCCTACTTTGATTTCATCTACAGCCACTGCATCATTTTCATTTACGATGGGAATAACATGCTTATCAATTAAGGTTAAGCATGTATTTCGAGCATTAAAAAAACGAGTTTGATGATCTATATCGTCCTTTGTCAGTAAGATTTGAGCTATAGTTTTACCATATTCTGAAAAGAGTTTTTCATACATATGCAAAAGTATCCCCTGTCCTACAGCTGCTATAGACTGTTTTTCAGGTATGGTTTTAGGTCTTTTTTTCAATCCTAATTTTCCCATTCCAGCACCTATGGCACCAGAACTGACCAGTACAATTTGTATATCTTGATTATGAATATTGACCAATTGGCGTACTATACTTTCCATACGATTTAAATCTAAAAGTCCTGTAGGATGTGTTATAGTAGAAGTTCCAACTTTTACTACTATTTTTTTTATATTTTTCAAATATTTTTTTCTAGAATTAGTCATAATAAATAACTGATTTTCAGCATTTCCCTCCATTTTATTAAAATATATTAATATTGTAATTTTAAAAGGATTATATCATAAATAAATCTTGTATTCAATTTCAATTAGTATTAAGGTATAATACAGTAGGATATATTAGAAAAAAATGAGGTGTATTTAATTGAATTATAAAATGGTCGCCATTGATATGGATGGAACACTACTTAGTAGTAGCAATGAAATATCTGAAAGGAATAAGACTGTATTGAAGGAATTATCTAAGAAAGATGTAGATGTGGTAATATCAACAGGAAGAATCTTTACATCTGCATTACACTATAGTAAAATACTGGGAATTAAAACTCCCATTATAGCGTGTAATGGTGCATATATAAAATCCCATGAGGATGGAAAGATATTATACGAAAATCCAGTTGATTATGAGGATTTAAAACAAATATTAGATTGTTTTGAAGAAGAAAATATGTATTATCACTTTTATGATAGTGATACCTTTTATGCCAAAGAATTAAAATATAATGCATTAAAGTACTATAATTGGAATAAAAAACAACCTAAAGAGGATAAAATAAAAATAAAGGTTATAGATAAAATTGAGGAAATTTTAGAAAATAAAGAATTAGATGTCTATAAAATAGTTACAATGGATAAAGAGGAATATAAATTAGAGGATGTGAGAAGACAACTTTCTATTAATCAAGACATAGAAATAGTAAGTTCTTGGAGAGGCAGTCTTGATATAATGAACAAAGGCGTATCTAAAGGTAATGCATTAAAGGAGTTATGTAATTTATATAGTATAAAACCTGAGGAAGTAGTGGCTATAGGAGATAACGAGAATGATTTATCTATGTTAAAGTTTGCAGGCATGAGTGTAGCTATGGGTAATGGAGAAAAAATGGTTAAGGATTTTGCAGATATAATTACTGATACAAATGATAATGATGGAGTTGCAAAAATAATTGAAAAGATATTTTAGAAAACAAAAAATATGGTATAATTTTTTTGAAAGTATTTTTAGAGAAAATATAGAAATTTTAAAATCCATGGAGAAAATATGAGAATTTGTATTTTGAAAGATTCCATGGTTTTTCACTGTCTTAGGAAATTTTATTAGAAATATTCGATGAAGGGTAGGAGATGTTATTATGTCACTTAATGTAGTTTTAATTGAGCCAGAGATACCTCAGAACACAGGGAATATAGCAAGGACTTGTGCAGCAACAGGTACATCTTTACATTTGGTAAAGCCTTTGGGTTTTTCTGTAGATGATAAGTATTTAAAAAGAGCAGGGCTTGACTATTGGCATTTATTAGATATAAATTATTATGATAATTTTGAGCAATTATTAAATAAAGTAGGGGAAGAAAAATTTTTTTATGCTACAACGAAAGGAGGGAATTTTTATACAAGCATGGATTTTTTCGATGATGCATATTTAGTGTTTGGAAAAGAAACAGCAGGTATACCTATGGAAATTTTAAATGCCAACGAGGAAAGGTGTATGAGAATACCTATGATAGAAAACAAAGATGCTAGATCATTAAATCTGGCTACTTCAGCAGGGATAATTATATATGAAGCATTGAGACAAATAAAGTTTCCAAACCTTGTATGAGGACACCAAAAAAATATTAAATATATATGAACTATTTAACATGGATTTAACAAAAGTATATAAAAATTATTATATTATATTTATTGTGCGCATTTTGGTATGTGTTTTTTAAAACAAGAAAACATGGGAGGATTTGTAATGGACATAGCTTTTGGTGTAGTAGGTGGTCTAGGTTTATTTCTTTATGGAATGAATCTTATGGGGATGAGTCTCCAAAAAGTTGCTGGTGAAAGATTAAAAAGACTTATAGAAATTCTAACTAATAATAGGTTTATGGGAGTATTAGTTGGTACTGTTGTCACTATGATTATTCAAAGTAGTAGTGCCACCACAGTTATGGTAGTGGGCTTTGTTAATGCAGGATTGATGCAGTTATCCCAAGCTATAGGGGTTATAATGGGAGCTAATATAGGAACTACTGTTACAGCACAGCTTATTGCATTTAAATTAACAGATATTGCACCACTGGTAATCGCAATAGGTGTGGCTATATGGTTATTTTCTTCAAAAAAGAAACACAAAGAAATGGCTGAAATATTAATAGGTTTTGGTATATTATTTATAGGTATGAGTTTTATGTCAGGGGCGTTAAAACCTTTAAGAACTTCTCCAGTATTTAGGGATATTATGATTAGTCTTAAAAATCCTTTTGTAGGGATTTTAGTAGGATTTGGTATTACTGCTGCAGTACAAAGTAGTAGTGCTTCCATGGCTCTTTTATTGGCATTAGCCAGTGAAGGTTTTATAACAATAGATATGGCCCTTCCAATATTGTTTGGAGATAATATTGGGACATGTGTAACTGCTTTATTGTCTAGTATTGGGGCAAGTACAACTGCCAAAAGGGCAGCTATAATGCACTTATTATTTAATCTTATAGGAACTGCTATATTTATGTTTATATTGAGGTACCCAATACAATCCCTTGTGCAGCGGTTAAGTCCTAATGATATTCAGAGGCAGATAGCAAATGCACATACATTCTTTAACATATCTAATGTTGCTATACAATTTCCATTTGCAGGTTTTATAGTAATGGCTGCAAAGAGACTTGTACCAGGAGATGAGCCAGAACCTCAAGGATTAAAATATCTAGATTCAAGGATAATTGAAACACCATCAATAGCAGTAGGTCAAGCCTCTAAAGAAGTATTGAGGATGGGAAAGATAGTACAATCTTCCTTTGAAATATCGAGGGATGCATTTTTGAAAAAGGATGAAAATTTAATTAAACAGGTTTTTGAAAGGGAAAAAAATATAAATAGACTAGAGAAGGATATTACTAAGTACTTAATTGAGCTCTCTAATGCACCATTGACTAAGGGACAGAATGAAACAGTTAAGACCTTGTTTAATACTATAAATGACTTAGAGAGAATAGGAGACCATGCAGATAATATAGCTGAATTGGCCCAATACAGTATAGATGATAATTCAGATTTTTCTGAAGATGCTATAGAAGAATTAGAAAATATGTTCGAAAATGTGGAACATGCCTTTAAGGCATCTATGGTGGCATTTAAAAGTGCCAATGGAGATATAGCCAGAGATGTTATCAGATATGAAGAAGAAATTGATTTGTTAGAAAAGAAATATAGATCTAATCATATAGAGAGATTAAATATTATGTCATGTGAGCCCACATCAGGGGTAATATTTTTAGATATTATAAGTAACCTTGAACGAATAGCAGACCATTCGTCTAATATAGCACTAACCATACTTGATGCGCTAAAGTAGATTATTATAATAAACATAGTCTTATTGTTAATCTACTATATAAGCCTTAAGAATTTTAATATTTTTAAGATTGTAGAGTCGGGAGAAAATAGAGTTGCAAATAGCAATGTAATTCTAATGATTTTCTCCCTTATTTTATATCTATTTTTTTAGTATAATATTTAATATAAAAGGGGGAATTATAGAATGGCAAGCAAAGTATTTTTTACTGATTTTAAGACAGGGAGTAAAAAGAATAATATTCCCAATAAGATTAAAAGGCTTTTTGACAAGGTAGAAGCATATAAGATTTTAGAAGACAATGATATGACTGCTATAAAATTACATTTTGGAGAAAAAGGGATGAATACTTTTTTAAACCCTATATTTGTAAGACAGATAGTAGGTAAGGTTAAGGAAGTAGGAGGACAGCCATTTTTGACTGACACAAATACATTGTATACTGGAAGTAGAACCAATAGCATAAGCCATATTCAGACTGCTATAGAAAATGGATTTGCATATCCAGTGGTAAATGCTCCCATAATTATAGCCGATGGATTATATAGTAAAAATTCTATAGGTGTAAATGTAAATTTAAAGCACTTTGATGAAGTTAAGATTGCAGGAGAGATATATAATGCCAACTCTATGATAGTATTGAGCCATGTAAAAGGTCATGAGTTGGCAGGATTTGGAGGGACTATAAAGAATTTGGCTATGGGCTGTGCTAGTGCGGCAGGAAAACAGATGCAACATTCAGATGCAAAGCCAAAGGTTAATCAACAGAAATGTGTAGGATGTAGTGCTTGTGTCCAAAACTGTCCTGTAGATGCAATAACATTGGACCAAAGAAAGGCAGAGATAAGTCCTGAAATATGTATAGGGTGTGGAGAATGTGTTACTGTCTGTCCTAAAAGGGCTATAAAAGTACAGTGGAAGACAGATAGAGTTGTATTTTTAGAGAAAATGGCTGAATTTGCCTATGGTGCCATAAAGAATAAAAAAAATAAGGTAGTATACTTTAATTTTGTTATGAATGTAACACCATTATGTGATTGTGTACCATGGAGTGATGAGCCTATAATTAATGATGTAGGAATTTTGGCATCTTATGATCCTGTAGCAATAGATCAGGCAAGTTTAGACCTTATAGATGCACAAATTGGCCATAGTAATAGTAATTTGAAATGCAATCATGGAGCAGGAGAAGATAAATTTGGAGGATTACCTTCAGGAGAAAATGGAAGAACGGTTTTAGAATATGCTGAAAGCATAGGAATGGGATCTAGGGAATATGAGTTAATAGAGTTGTAATTTTGTTAATGTAGGTTATTTTTGTTATATAAATAATAAAAAAATTTAATAAAAAACAATTATAGATTTATTGTATAATAGCACACTCTATATTATAATAGTACTAAAGAATTATACATAAATTGAATAAATTATAACTGGAGGAAAAATGCGGGAGAGTTCAAAGTTTTGGCGCCGAAGGAGTAAATCAGAGGTATTGCCGACCTGTGATGATACTCTCAGGCAAAAGGACCGTATTTGGACAGTACTCTGAAGAGCGAAAGCACCGAAGGGGCAATTCTTGAGGTTTTATTAAAGAAGAAACTCTCAGGTTTAAAACAGAGATAAGGCACTGGAATTCTAGTGCTTGTTTCTCTGTTTTTTTATTTACCGTTAAAAGAAATCATTTTCATAAAAAAATTAGGTTGTGATAAATTATGATTATAATAACTAATAATCCATTGATAAGGAATATGGATTATGTCAATGGAGAAATATTGTACTATGATGTAAATATAATGGATATATTAATTTTAGCTAGAGATAGAGTTCATCAAGGTCATAAATTAATATCTCATCCATTGTTTAGTAGTGTAAAACCCAATGAAAATCCCTATAAGACTATAATTATTTCAAAAGATAAGGGAAAGCTAGATATAAATGGCTTAAAAGTAATAGAAAATAGTATTAGTGTAGCATCTAAATTTTTAAAAAATTCTGAAATAAAGTGCTACTCTGATGAAATTTTAGAGGATTTTAAATTTATTGACTATACTATAATATCGGAAAAATTTTAAAAAGAGTGGAAGAGGGTATAAAGATTTTTAAGAAATAAAAATATAGAGGAGATGATATCATGGAAAAAATTTATGATTTGATAATAATAGGAGGAGGACCCGGTGGTCTTAGTGCTGGAATTTATGCTGGTAGGTCTAGATTAGATACATTATTAATAGAAAAAGAAAGAGCTGGTGGACAGATAGTAACTACAGAGGATGTAGAAAATTATCCAGGGGCAATGAAGGATGCTACAGGACCAGCTTTGGTAGATAGAATGGTAGAGCAAGCTGAGGGTTTTGGTGTAAAGCAAGTAATAGATACTGTTATATCAGTAAATTTAGATAATAAGATTAAAATAATCAAAGGACAAAAAGGTGAATATAAATGCAAATCTATAATAATATCATCAGGAGCAAAACCACGTCCTATGGGGATATCTGGAGAAAAAGAGTTTGCAGGAAAGGGTATCTCATATTGTGCCACATGTGATGCACCATTTTTTGAAGGATTTGATGTATATGTAATAGGGGGAGGAGATTCTGCAGTTGAAGAGGCTATATATATATCAAAATTTGCTAGAAAGGTAACTATAGTTCATAGAAGAGATAAATTGAGGGCGGCAAAATCTATTCAAGAGAAGGCATTTAAGAATGAAAAAATTGATTTTATGTGGGATACAATAGTAGAGGAAATAAAAGGTGAAGGTATTGTTGAAGAAATGATACTTAAAAATAAGAAAACAGGGGAGAATGTAGTTGTTAGAGCAAATGAAGAAGATGGGACTTTTGGAATATTTGTATTTATAGGATATATTCCCCAAACAGATTTATTTAAAGATGTTATAAATATGGATGATAGAGGGTATATAATAACTGATGAAAATATGCATACAAATATAGATGGAGTTTTTGCGGTAGGAGATTGTAGAGTTAAATCTTTAAGACAAGTGGTTACTGCATGTGCAGATGGAGCTATAGCTGCAACCCAAGCTGAAAAATATATAGAAGATAATTTTGAGGAATAGTATGATTTAGTAAGTATAGATTACAAAATTTAATAAAATAAAAAGGGAGGTTTTAAAATGATAGAAGTAGATAAAAAGACTTTTGAGGAAGAAGTGTTAAACGCTGAGGGTTATGTATTGGTAGATTTTTGGGGAAAAAGTTGTGAACCATGTAAGGCATTGATGCCCCATGTTGAAGAATTGGCACAAAAGTATGACAGCAAATTGAAATTTTGCAAATTAGATACATCAGCTGCTAGAAGATTAGCTATAAAACAAAAGGTATTGGGATTGCCAACTATAGCTATTTATAATAATGGAGAAAAAATAGATGAATTGACTAAAGATGATGCTACAGCTGAAAATATTGAAAGTATGATCAAAAAGTATGCTCAATAAAATCAATATAAATTTTTAAATAATTAGGGGAGGTGAATTAATATGGGTCTTGAAATTGGAAATATTTTCATAAAGGATGTCCAGTTTGCAGAAAGTACCGAGGTAAAAGAAGGTGTGCTTTATGTAAATAAAAATGAATTGCAGGAACTTATTATGGAAGATGACAATGTTGCAAATGTAGAAATTCATTTGGCAAGACCAGGGGAAAGTGTAAGAATTACACCTGTTAAAGATGTAATTGAACCTAGGGTAAAGGTCAATGGCCCAGGGGGGATATTTCCTGGCATACTATCAAAGGTGGATACTGTAGGCAGTGGAAGAACCAATGTTTTAAAGGGAGCAGCTGTTGTAACTACTGGTAAGATAGTAGGATTTCAAGAAGGAATTATAGATATGGCAGGGACAGGTGCAGACTATACACCTTTTTCTAAATTAAATAATGTTGTATTGGTTTGTCAACCTAAAGAAGGAATAAAGCAGCATGAACATGAAAAAATAGTAAGAATGGCAGGGCTGAAAGCATCAAGATATTTAGCACAGTTTGCCAAAGATGTGGATGCTGATGAGGTATTAACCTATGAATCTTTGTCACTTTTAGATTCAATATCTAAATATCCTGAGCTTCCCAAAGTTGCATATGTATTAATGCTCCAAAGTCAAGGGTTATTACATGACACATATGTATATGGAGTAGATGTGAAAAATATAGTGCCAACTATAATATCACCTACTGAGATTATGGATGGTGCAATAATTAGTGGAAATTGTGTATCTGCTTGTGATAAGAACACAACATATCATCATTTAAATAATCCTATAGTCCATGATTTATATAAAAAGCATGGAAAAGAATTGAACTTTGTAGGGGCTATTATAACAAATGAAAATGTATATTTGGCAGATAAGGAGAGATCATCTAATTGGACAGCTAGATTAGCTGAATATTTAGGAGTAGATGGAGTTATTATATCTCAAGAGGGATTTGGAAATCCAGATACAGATTTAATAATGAATTGCAAAAAAATAGAAGAAAAAGGTATAAAGACAGTTATAGTAACTGATGAGTATGCTGGAAGAGATGGAGGTTCCCAGTCATTGGCTGATGCAGATTCAAAGGCCGATGCAGTTGTTACTGGGGGAAATGCCAATGAAACTATAGAACTTCCTCCAATGGAAAAGATAATTGGCCATATAGATTATGTAGATAGGATTGCAGGGGGATTTGAGGGAAGTTTAAAAGATAATGGTTCCATAGTAGTTGAGCTTCAAGCTATAACTGGAGCAACTAATGAACTGGGATTCAATAAATTATCAGCTAAGAGTTATTAGAAAATAAAAATAAGAAAGGAAGTGTAATAATGGGATTGTATGATAACAAAAAGGTAATTATCATAGGCGATAGAGATGGTATACCGGGTCCTGCCATAGAAGAGTGCTTAAAATCTACTGAAGCAGATGTAGTATTTTCTTCTACAGAGTGTTTTGTCTGAACTGCTGCAGGGGCAATGGATCTTGAAAATCAAAGAAGGGTAAAAGAAATGACAGAGAAGCATGGCGCTGAAAATGTAGTAGTAGTTTTAGGCGCAGCTGAAGCTGAAGCTGCAGGATTAGCGGCGGAAACAGTTACAGCAGGAGACCCTACTTTTGCAGGTCCATTGGCAGGAGTCCAGTTAGGACTTAGAGTATATCATGCAGTAGAGCCTCAATTTAAAGATGAGGTAGATTCAGAGGTATATGATGAACAAATAGGTATGATGGAAATGGTGTTGGAAGTAGATGAAATAATAGAAGAAATGACTGATATTAGGGATGAGTTTTGCAAATTTAATGATTAGTATATGTTAAAGTAGTTCCCTACAATATAGAGGGGAGGGAAATGATGGATAAAATTAGAGTTGTGCACTATATCAACCAATTTTTTGCAGGTATTGGTGGTGAAGAAAAGGCGGATATAGGGCCAGAAATAAGAGAAGGTTTTGTAGGACCAGGAATGGAATTTAATAAGAGGTTAGGAGATAATGGAGATATAGTAGCTACTGTAATATGTGGAGATTCATATTTTAATGAAAATATGGATGAAGCTAAAGAAAAAATAATAGAGATGGTAAAAAAATATCAGCCAGACTTTTTTATAGCAGGACCTGCATTTAATGCGGGAAGATATGGTATTGCTTGTGGTGCAATATCAGAAGAGGTTCAATCTCAGTTGAATATACCTGTAATAACGGGAATGTTTCCTGAAAATCCAGGAGCAGACATGTTTAAAAAGAAGGTATACATTGTAGAAACTAAGAATAATGCTGCGGGTATGAGAAAAGCAGTTAAAAACATGGTTAAATTGGGAATGAAAATTGTAAAAAATGAAAAAATATTAACCCCTAAAGAAGAAGGATATATTTCTAGAGGTATAAGAAGAAATTATTTTGCCCAAAATAGAGGCTCTCAAAGGGCTGTAGATATGTTGATTAAAAAGATTAATGGGAAACCATATGAAACAGAATTCCCTATGCCAGACTTTGATAGGGTAACTCCCAATCATCCAATTAAAGGATTGGAGTCAATTAAAATAGCCCTTGTAACTTCTGGGGGGATTGTTCCAAAGGGAAATCCAGATAGGATAGAATCTTCTAGTGCCTCTAAATATGGGAAATATGATATATCTCAGTTTGAAGACTTAACAGATAAAACTCATGAAACGGCCCATGGAGGCTATGATCCAGTATATGCCAACGAAGATCCAGATAGGGTATTACCTGTAGATGTAATGAGGGATTTAGAAAGAGAAGGGGTAATAGGAAAATTACACAGATATTTTTATACTACTACTGGAAATGGAACCTCAGTAGCGAATGCGAAAAGGTTTGCAGAAGAGATTTCAAAAGAATTAGTTGCCGATGGAATTGAGGCGGTTATATTGACGTCTACCTGAGGCACCTGTACTCGTTGCGGTGCAACGATGGTAAAGGAAATTGAGAGGGCAGGTATACCTGTGGTGCATATGTGTACTGTTGTGCCTATTTCCCTTACAGTGGGTGCTAACAGAATAGTGCCTACAATAGCAATTCCTCATCCATTGGGCAATCCTTCTTTAGATGCTAAAGAAGAAAAGTCATTGAGGAGAAAATTAGTAGAAAATGCTTTAGAGGCTTTACAAACAGAAGTTGATGGTCAGACAGTTTTTGAAGATTGATTTTTAAATATATGATAAAATATAAAGGGTGATATTTTTGTCACCCTTTATATTTAACTAATTAACATGGAAAAACAAAAAAATAGTGTGGGGGTGTGTTTATGTCCTATGCAGTAGTTAAAGGTGCTAGCTATATCTTGGCTCATACTCCAGATTTAGTAGTACACAATGGTACGACGCAAACTTCAGAAAGACTTATAAATCCGACTTCAGAATACCTAAAAAAACTACCAGAATTTTTGAGAAGCTTTGATGAAGCTATGAAGTACCCTCCTAATCAAGTCTATATAGGCAATATTACTCCAGAAGATTTAGCTCAATATGAGATGCCTTGGCATGATAAGGTTGTAGAAAATGCCAAAAGATATGGGAAATTAGGGGAGATCATGCCTCAAGATGAGTTTTATGGATTAATTAAAATTTCTGATGTATTTGATCTAGTGTTATTGGAAGAAGATTTTACAGAGGAGATAAAGAAAAAGTTTAGTGATCATCCATTAATGGATAATGGATTAATAGAAAGGCTAAAGGAAGGAGAAAAGGAAGAAACTATAAAAAAATATATAAAAGAACAAAATGCAGAACCCCTTTATAGTAATGATGTCTTAGTAGGTTGTATAAAAAGGGCCCATGACATAGATTTTAATCTAAATGCCCATACGATTATGGAAAATCTATCTGTAAAGGCATCGGGAGTGTTAGCGCTATTAAACCTCTTTAATAAAAATAATATAAATCCTATGGATATAGATTATGTAATTGAGTGTTCAGAAGAAGCATGTGGAGACATGAATCAGAGAGGTGGAGGAAACTTTGCAAAGGCTATAGCGGAAATAGCAGGTTGTAAAAATGCTACAGGTTCCGATATCAGAGGATTCTGTGCAGCTCCTACCCATGCATTGATAGAAGCAGCAGCGTTAGTTAAAGCAGGTGTCTATGACAATGTAATAGTTGCTGCTGGTGGAGCTACAGCTAAATTAGGCATGAATGGTAAAGATCATGTGAAAAAATCTATACCTATACTTGAGGATGTATTAGGTGGATTTGCTATATTAATAAGTAAAAATGATGGTGAAAGTCCAATATTGAGAACAGATTTAGTGGGAAGGCATACTGTGGGAACTGGCTCATCTCCTCAAGCAGTAATTACATCATTGATTACTGCGCCATTAGATAAAGGGGAGTTAAAAATAACAGATGTAGATAAATACTCTGTTGAGATGCAGAACCCTGATGTAACAAAACCTGCTGGAGCAGGAGATGTGCCCCTTTCTAACTATAAAATGATTGGAGCACTGGGAGTAAAGAGAAAAGAAATAGAGAGAAAAGAATTGATGAATTTTGTAAAGAAACATGGTCTATGCGGATGGGCTCCAACTCAAGGCCATATACCATCAGGTGTGCCTTATATTGGTTTTGCTATTGATGATATGAAAAATGGAAATATAAAGAGGGCCATGATAGTAGGTAAGGGCAGTCTATTTTTGGGTAGAATGACCAATCTGTTTGATGGAGTGTCTATAATAATGGAAAAGAACGATGGTAAAGAAAAAGATGGTATAGAGGTTTCGGAAAATGAAATAAAAAGGATTATAGCTCAGGGGATGAGAGATATAGCATCACACCTACTAGAGGAATAGGGGTGAAAAAAATGGATGAAAAAATTATGAAAAAAGTAATTGGAAATGTGTTGAATGAAATAGCAGATAATTTGGAATTTGGTAATGCTGGTAAGAATATTAAAATAGGCATAACTACTTTAGAGAGTGAACATGGTATAGACAATATAATAGCTGGGGCTGAAATGGCTCAGAAAAAGGATGATAATCTAGAAGTTCTTTTGATAGGTCCACCAAACAATTCTAGTTTAAAAACTATAGAGGCAAAGGATCTAAAAGAGGCCCATCAAAATATGGAAAAATTGTTAGATGAAAATATAATCCAAGGTGCAGTAACTATGCACTATAATTTTCCCATTGGAGTTTCTACTGTGGGAAGGGTTGTAACGCCTGGAAAGGGAAGAGATATGTTTATAGCTACTACTACTGGGACATCTTCATCTAATAGGGTCGAAGCCATGGTTAAGAATGCCATATATGGTATTATAGCAGCAAAAAGTACAGGAATTATTGCCCCCAAAGTAGGTATATTGAATGTAGATGGAGCAAGGCAAGTAGAAAGGATATTAATATCATTAAAAGATAGTGGCTATAAAATGGAATTGGCAGAGTCTATGAGGTCTGATGGAGGACATATAATGAGAGGCAATGATTTATTATTGGGAACTCCAGATGTTATGGTAACTGATAGCCTTACAGGCAATCTTCTTATAAAGATGTTTTCTGCATATACTACTGGAGGGAGTTATGAATCTATAGGATATGGATATGGACCAGGAATAGGAGAAAATTATAATAGAAATATATTGATTCTATCTAGGGCATCTGGCATACCAGTTGTTGCTAATGCATTAAAATTTGCTGCCGAAGTAGCCAAGGGCAATATATCTAAAGTGGCTAAAGAGGAATTTGAAAGTTCCAAGAATGCTGGTATAAATGAATTATTAGTAGAAGCAACTAAGAAAAAAGGTAGAGAAATAGATAATACTGATAAAATGCCAGATAAGGAGGTTGTTACAGCTTCTATAGCAGGTATAGATATAATGGAATTGGAAGATGCCGTCAAGGAACTTTTGAATGAAGGAATATATGCTGAAAGCGGTATGGGTTGCACAGGACCTATAATAATGGTCAATGACCAAAAATTGATTAAGGCAACTGAAATATTGAATAACAAAGGATATACAGCTAAAGACAATGATATTTGTTAAAATATTTTTAAAATCTTAAACTTTAAAAAAGAAGGATTTTAAGAAAAAATATCGAAATATAGTACTTATTACTGGTAATTTAGTCCAGAGAATATAATATTTTGAGGAGGGTTTATATGTTTAAGAAATTTTTAGCTTTAATACTAAGTGTAGTTTTAGTATTAACAATGGCTGTGGGGTGTTCCGGTGGTGCAACTGATGACAATGATCCTGGAACAGAAAATGGTGAAGAACAAGAACAACCAGATGAAGGTGATGATCAATCAGCTGAGGATCCATTGAGAGTAGTTATGGTAACAGATATAGGTGGAGTTAATGATTTATCCTTTAACCAATCTGCTTGGGAAGGATTACAAAAGGCTGAAAAAGATTTAGGAATAGAAGCCGATTATATAGAATCACATCAAGAGGCTGATTATGCGCCAAATCTAGACACTGCATTAGATGGAGATTATGATTTGATCTGGGGTATTGGATATAAGTTTGAAAATACTATGAGAGATGCAGCTGAGCAAAATCCAGACCAAAAATATGCCATAGTTGACTTTACATATGGTGATAAAACTCCCGATAATGTATTGGGGGTTGTGTTTAAAGATCAACAGTCTTCATTCCTAGTGGGATATATAGCAGGTAAAATGACAGAAACTAATAAGGTTGGTTTCGTTGGTGGTATGGAAGGTGTAGTTATAAGTAGATTTGATTATGGCTATCAAGCTGGAGTTAAATATGCAAATCCTGATGTTGAAATCATGAGACAATATGCTGAGTCTTTTGGTGATGCAGCAAAAGCTAAGGCCATTACTACTAAGATGTATCAAGATGGAGCAGATATAGTGTTCCATGCAGCTGGTGGAGCTGGTATAGGTGTAATAGAGGCTGCTAAGGAGCAAGATAAATATGCCATAGGAGTTGACAGGGATCAAAATGATAAGGCCCCTGATCATGTTATAACTTCTGCAATGAAATTTGTAGGTAATGGTATATATCATGTAGTAGAAGATTTGAAAGAAGGAAAATATGAAGGTGGAAGTACCATAGTTTATGGTCTTGAGGAAGGTGGAGTAGGTATTGCTCCAACATCTGACAAACATGTACCTGAAGAGATATTGGCAGAGGTAGAAGAGCTTAAACAAAAGATTATAGATGGCGAGATAGTAGTGCCTGAAAATGAAGACCAGTATGAAGAATATATTGAAACATTAAAATAATAACAAAATATAAATATATTAAGTTACAGCTCAGGCACTTTGTCTGAGCTGTTTAACTCTTACTTGATTGGAGGTTATTTTGTTGGGCAATATTGATTTTGGAGAAAAAGTCGTGGAAATGAAGGGCATAACTAAAAAGTTTGGAGACTTTACTGCCAATGACAGCATAGACCTGACAGTACATAGAGGAGAAGTCCATGCCCTTCTGGGAGAAAATGGAGCAGGAAAGACAACATTGATGAATGTATTATATGGTCTCTATAGACCTACTTATGGAGAGATACATATACAAGGCCAAAAGGTAGATATAGTAGATCCCAATGTAGCCATAAAAAAGGGAATAGGTATGGTACATCAACACTTTATGTTGGTACAACCCTTTACTGTAACTGAGAATATAATATTGGGAATGGAAACAACCAATAGGATGGGATATATAGATATGAATAAGGCAATTAAACATGTAAAAGACATATCTGAAAAGTATGGGTTATATGTGGATCCAATGGCAAAGATACAAGATATATCTGTTGGAATGCAACAGAGGGTAGAGATATTGAAGGCATTGTATAGGGGGGCAGAAATACTTATATTAGATGAACCTACAGCTGTATTAACTCCTCAAGAGATAGATGATTTAATTGAAATCATTAGAAATTTGACCAAGACAGGTAAAACTATAATAATAATCACTCATAAATTGAAGGAAATAAAGAAGGCGGCAGATTACTGTACCATTATCAGACGGGGGAAGAAAATAGATACAGTGGAAGTAGATAGTATTACTGAATTGGAACTGGCCTCTATGATGGTAGGTAGAGAAGTAAACTTCGAAGTGGAAAAAGAGGATAAGGAAAAGGGAAAATCTGTTTTAAAAATAGATAATATAGTAATTAAAGACAATAGAAATTTAGATGCAGTTAAAGGTCTTTCACTAGAGGTACATGCTGGGGAGATATTGGGAATAGCAGGGATAGATGGAAATGGTCAAAGCGAACTTATAGAGGGAATCACTGGGCTTAGACATGTGGAATCAGGAAAAGTCTATATTAATGGCAAAGACATAACTAATAAGACACCTAGGGAGATAATAGATAGTAAGGTATCTACAATACCAGAAGATAGACAACGAAGAGGGTTAGTACTTGATTTTTCTTTATCAGAAAACATGATATTAGAGAATTACAATAAACCTCCCTTTGCTAAAAATGGTATATTACAGTATGAAGAGATTAGAAAATATACCATAGAACTTATAGATAAATTTGATGTTAGACCAAGGAATGAAAATCAAAAGGCAGGGGCATTATCAGGTGGAAATCAACAGAAGGCAATAATAGCTAGAGAGGTTTCAAATGACCCAGACTTACTCATAGCAGCTCAACCAACTAGGGGATTAGATGTAGGAGCCATAGAATATGTGCATAGATCTTTAGTTAAACAGAGAGATAGAAATAAGGCAGTCTTATTAGTTTCTTTTGAATTAGATGAAATATTAAATGTATCCGATAGAATAGCTGTTATATATGAAGGAAAAATAGTTGGAGTAGTTGATGCAAAGAATGTAGATGAAAACACCTTAGGTTTGATGATGGCAGGAGGAGGTGTGAACAGTGGAAAATAATAAAGTAAAAATAAAAAAGAATTTTATATCAAAGGAATTGGGGTTTACTTTTTTTTCAATAATTATTGGGCTTTTAGTAGGAGGTATAGCACTTAAGATATCAGGATTTAGTCCATTGGAAGCCTATAAGATAATAATTAAGGGTATATTTAGCAAACCTAAATATATTGCATGGACAGTAATATATTCTACTCCTCTTATCATGACTGGATTATCTGTAGCCTTTGCGTTTAAGACAGGATTATTTAATATAGGAGCAGAGGGTCAATTTATCATAGGTGCACTAGTTGCTACATTAGCAGGATATTTTTTGAAATTGCCTCCATTAATACACTTTATAGTTGTGTTTTTCTTGGCAGCATTGGCAGGGGGCCTGTGGGGATCAATAGCAGGTTATTTAAAGGCCAAATTTGGTATTCACGAAGTAATAGCAACTATAATGCTAAATTGGATAGCCTTTTATACAAATAATTATATAGTATTGACAGAAGGATTTAGAAGGGGAGAGAGTGAGTCTTCTCATGAGATAATGGATTCGGCCAGTATAATGCTATTAGAAGGTTGGAAGAGGTCAGAAGAGGGACGGGCATGGCTGGCTAATCATGAAATAATAAAGGATATATTGAGGGCACCTATAAATTTAGGCATAATATTTGCTTTTATCTTGGCAATAGTTGTATGGTATATATTAAACAAAACTACATTAGGATACGAATTAAGGACAGTAGGTTTAAACAAATATGCAGCTGAATACGGAGGTATAGGAGTAAAGAAAAGCATAATTATGTCAATGTTTATAGCAGGGATATTGGCAGGTTCAGCAGGTGCATTACAGGTATTAGGGGTATCGAAAAGTGTAAGTTCATTGGCTTTTATGGAAGGGTATGGATTTGATGGTATAGCGGTGTCTTTGATCGGAGGCAATAGTCCTATAGGATGTGTATTAGCTGCATTTTTATTTGGAGCCCTTAAATATGGAGGCCCTAAGATACAACCGATCCTCCATGCTCCCACAGAGATGATTAATATAATTATAGGAACTATAGTATTTTTTGTGGCTATACCTAAATTAATTATTATGGCTACTGCATATATAAAAAGGAAGAAGGGTGATAAGGATGTTAAATGATTTAGGTTTTATATTAGGGACTACACTTATGTATTCCACCCCTCTCATATATACAGCATTAGGAGGTGTAATGTCTGAGAATTCTGGAGTCGTTAATATAGGTCTGGAAGGTATGATGACCATAGGGGCATTTATTGGTGCCACAGTGGGATATTATCTAGGAAATCCTTGGATAGCTTTTTTATGTGCGGGTTTAGCAGGAGGTTTTTTTGCATTACTCCATGCATTGGCATCGGTAACATTTGCTGCAGATCAAGTAGTCTCTGGAGTAGCAATAAACTTTTTAGGACCTGGAGTGGCATTATTTCTAAGTCGTATATTTTTCCAAGGTGCCACCGATACTAAATCTATAGAGTTTAAAATTCCTAGACCGTTGAATGGTGTGTTTCCTAGAAATTCATTTTTGGATCAGATATTTAATCAGTATGCAACGGTATATTTAGCATTTGTATTGGTAGCTATTGTATGGTATCTGTTGTATAAGACTAAATTGGGACTTAGAATAAGATCGGTAGGAGAGCATCCCAAAGCGGCAGATACATTAGGTATAAGTGTATATAAAATAAGATACTTTGCAGTTATTATGTCAGGGATTTTTGCTGGGTTTGGAGGCGCTGCAATGAGTATAGCCGTTGTTTCAAATTTTAGGCCTACTCTTATATCGGGACAGGGATTTATTGCTTTAGCGGCTATGATATTTGGAAATTGGAAACCCCAAGGGGCTATGTTTGCATGCTTATTGTTTGGAGCGGCGCAAGGACTAGTCATATATTTGGGAGGTACAAGTATAGCAATATCTTCTCAGCTATTGGCTATGATACCCTATCTATTAACATTAATTATACTAATGGGATTTGTAGGAAAATCAGTTGCACCAGCGGCCAGTGGAGAGGCATATGAGAAAGATGGTAATTAGGGATGACATCAAATGTCATCCTTTTTTTTGTACAAATTATAGGACTAAAGACCTATTTTGCCCTAAAATATATTAAGAATAATTAACAAAAATATGTCGAATAATCTCTATTATATTTGTAGTAAAGTACAAATATCTGGTATAATAACAGTAGGAACTATCATATAAATATTAATAAAAGACATATATTTGAAATTATACTAAATTACAATTTTTAAAATTGGAATAAATATTGCTTGAAAAAACAAATATTTGGGGTGAAGTGTATGAGGTTGGGTTTTGATCTTTCTTTAGAACAAGCACAAAAATTAATAATGACACCTGAGCTTAGACAAGCTATAAAGCTTCTTCAATTCAATAGTCAAGAACTTTGGGAGTATATAGACAAACAGACAGAGGCAAACCCATTACTAGAGGTTATGGATCGTAAAAATGATCATGAGAGCGTGGATGAGTATAATGATAAGCTTGAAAAGATAGACTGGAAAGAGTATTTTAAACATGATGAATATTCTTCGGGATATAGAGGGGCAGTTAACTACAAGGAAAAGGAATATTCTTTTGAAAATTTTATTTCTACACAGGAGTCTTTACGAGATCATCTTTTATTGCAACTGGACTTGACAATATTTGACAAAAGCCAGAAACAAATAGGAGAAATGATTATACAGAGTGTGGATAAGAATGGATATTTAGATAACTCAGTTCAAGACATTGCAACACAATTAAATATAAATTTAGAAGAGGTTGAAGAAGTTTTAAAAACAATACAGACATTTGACCCTTTAGGAGTAGCAAGTAGAGATATTAGAGAATGTTTAACAATACAATTGGAGTCAAAGGAAATAAAAGATGAAAATGTATATAAAGTTGTAGACTCATATCTGGAAGATATAGCTCGTAATAAACTTTGCAAAATATCTAAAGAACTAAATATATCTGTAAAGAGAGTCCAATGGATATGTGACTTAATTAAGTCTTTAGAACCCAAACCAGGAAGAGGTTTTCCTGATGAAGGTGATGATATAAAATTTGTTACTCCTGATGTGGTGCTACAAAAAGTAGATGGAGAGTATATAATAATAATAAATGATATAACAGCACCTCGATTAACTATTAGTAATTTTTATAAAGACATGTTAAACAATTCAGAAGACAATAATACATCTAAATTTATAAATGGTAAATTAAACTCTGCAATGTGGTTAATAAAGAGTATAGAGCAAAGAAGAATGACTATATATAAAGTAGTTAAATCTATATTGAAATTTCAAGGGGAATTTTTTAAGGATGGAAAAAAGGCGTTAAAACCTTTGACATTAAAAGATGTGGCGGAGGATATAGGCGTCCATGAATCTACAGTGAGTAGAGCTACAAATGGCAAGTATATTCAGACCCCTGTAGGTATATATGAATTGAAATTTTTCTTTTCCAGTGGAGTATCTAGTCAAGGTGGTGGCATTGCATCTACTAGTATAAAAGATATGATAAAAGACTTAATAGATAACGAAGACTCTAAAAAGCCATTAAGCGATCAAAATATAGCAAATTTATTAAAAAAGAAAAATATAAAAATATCTAGAAGGACCGTAGCTAAATATAGAGATGAGCTTAATATACCTTCTTCAACAGGTAGAAGGAGATTCTCTTAAAAAATAGTGGTTAGTATCTGCCAAGTGCTAACCACTAATCTAATATATAAATCTATTACCAATTAAAACCTTTAAAGGGTTGATATTTTACATTGATTATCTTATAATATACGTAACAGATAATTTTTTTTGTCTTTGATGGGACTGATTTAAACTACAGGGACATTTTGAGTCCCAAAGTATTATAACAATATGTGAATATTAATATATACTTAATTTAATAATATTATATATAATTAAAAAGAACAATACTGGGAAACAACCATTTATCTTAATCAGCAGGGACTCTAATTGTGTATCAGGGATTTATTGAGTCTGTGAAGGGAGTATGTTTATGGATGAAAATGTTATAGATGACATTTTGAAATTGCAGCAAAAGGTGATACCAGAGATGCTTGAAATATTAGAAAAAAGATATAATATATTAAGACAGGTAAATTATCATCAGCCTGTAGGCAGAAGAACATTATCAGATATTATGGGAATTGGAGAGAGAATAATTAGAAATGAAGTTAACATATTGAAAGAACAAGAATTATTAGAAATAAAAACTGTGGGTATGAATATAACTGAAGATGGAAAAAAAATAATAGAGCAATTAAACGAATTTATACATAAAATGAGAGGATTAACGGGGATAGAAAAAAGATTACAGGAAAAACTAGGTGTGAAAAAAGTTATAATAGTCCCAGGAGATAGTGACAATGAAGAGTATGTTTTAAAGGATGCAGGCAAAACTACAGCCAATTATATGAAGCATTTAATACAAGATAAGTCTATAATAGGTATAACTGGGGGTACTACTATGGCTAAAGTAGCCCAAGAGATGCCCAGTGCAAAAAAAGATAAGGGTATATTAGTACTGCCTGCTAGGGGTGGAATAGGTAAAAATGTGGAAATACAAGCCAATAATATTGCAGCTCAATTGGCACAAAGATTAAAAGGAAACTATAAACTCTTACATGTGCCTGATAATATAAGTAAAGAGGCATTAAAAACACTTATGAAGATTGAAGAAATAAAAGAACTTATAACTTCTATAAAAAATATGGATATACTTATATTTGGAATGGGCAGGGCAGACGAAATGGCTAAAAGGAGAAAATTACCTGCTGATGTGATATCAGAGTTAATGAATAATGGAGCTGTAGCTGAAGCCTTTGGATATTATTTTGACAAGAAAGGCAATATTGTAAGGACATCTAAGACTGTGGGGATTTCCCTTGACGACTTCAAGAATATACATACTGTAGTGGGAGTTGCCTGTGGAGGGAAAAAAGCAGAGGCTATAATGGCAATATCTTCTTTAAATAGTAATATGATATTGGTTACTGATGAAGGTGCTGCAATGTCTATATTGAAAAATAGTTAAAAATGCTACATATACTTTAAAGTAGCTAAATATAAATAAGGGAGGAAGTTTTAAATGACTATGAAAGTTGCGATTAATGGATTTGGAAGAATTGGAAGAAATGCTATGAGAATTGCTATGGAAAATGATGTTAAGGATTTTGAAATAGTTGCTATTAATAACTCAGGAAAGCCTGAAAATTTGGCTCATTTATTTAAATATGATTCATGTTTTGGAAAGTTTCAAGGTACTGTAGAAGTTGAAGGAGACCATATGATAGTAAATGGTCATAGAATTAAGATATTAGGAGATAGAAACCCAGAAAATTTACCATGGGGAGAGTTAGGGATTGATCTAGTAATTGAAGCTACAGGTGCATTTAGAGATAGAGAAGGTGCGTCTAAGCATATTAAAGCTGGAGCTAAAAAAGTACTGATTACTGCCCCTGCAAAGGGAGAAGATGTAACTGTAGTAATGGGAGTTAATGAGCAAGATTATGACCATGATAAACATACAATTATATCTAATGCATCATGTACAACAAATTGCCTTGCACCTTTTGCTAAGATTATAGTTGAAGAATTTGGTGTCAAAAAAGGACTTATGACAACAGTTCACTCTTATACTAATGACCAAAAGATATTGGATGGTAGACATAAAAAAGACTTAAGGAGATCAAGAGCAGCTGCGGAATCTATAATTCCAACAACAACAGGAGCTACAAAGGCAGTAGGATTAGTAATACCAGAGCTTAAAGGTAAATTAGATGGTATGGCAATGAGGGTGCCTACACCTACAGTGTCTGTAGTAGATATCGTATTTGAATTAGAAAAAGAAGCTACAGCAGAAGAAATAAATAATGCATTAAAAAATGCAGCAGAAGGAAAATTAAAGGGTATATTGGCATATTCTGATGAACCATTGGTATCTATAGACTATAGAAAAGATCCTAATTCATCTATAATAGATGGATTGTCAACTATGGTTATTGGAAATATGGCAAAGATAGTATCCTGGTATGATAATGAGTGGGGATACTCTGCAAGAGTTGTAGATCTTGCTAAATATATGGCTAATCAGTGGAAATAATCAACATAAATACCGGCTTTGTAATATATACAAGGCCGGTATTTAATGAAATACATTGATTTAAAGAGGTGAAAAATATATGCTAAATAAAAAATCTATAGAAGATGTGGACATGACAGGTAAAAGAGTATTAGTTAGATGTGACTTTAATGTTCCAATGGATGAAGCATTAAATATTACTGATGATAGAAGAATAAGGAGTGCATTACCCACTATAAAATACATATTAGATAATGGTGGTATGCCTATATTGATGTCTCATTTGGGAAGGCCTAAAGGAAAGGCAGATATGAAATATAGCTTAGAACCAGTAGCTAAAAGGTTATCTCAATTATTGGGAATAGAGGTCAATTTTATTGACGATGATTTGGTTGTGGGGAATAAAACTAAAGATATGGTTGTTAAAATGAATAAGGGAGAAGTAATTTTACTACAAAATACTCGATTTAGAAAGGAAGAAAAGGACAATAATGCTGATTTTGCAAGAGAATTGTCTGAACTAGGTGATTTGTTTGTGAATGATGCATTTGGAACGGCACACAGGGCCCATGCTTCAAATGTTGGGGTAGCTGAGTACCTACCTTCAGCTATGGGATATCTTGTAAAGGCTGAAATGGATGTTATGGGAAAGGCCATGGCTAACCCAGAAAGACCCTTCGTAGCCATATTGGGGGGGGCCAAGGTTTCTGATAAGATAGCAGTTATTGAGAATCTTATGGATAAAGTAGATACTTTGCTGATAGGTGGTGGTATGGCATATACCTTTATTAAGGCAAAGGGATTTGGTATAGGTAAGTCATTATTAGAAGAAGATAAACTGGAATTAGCAAAAGAATTAATGAAAAAAGCAGAAGAAAAGGGAGTTAAGCTTTTAATTCCTACAGATACTGTTGTTGCTAAGGAATTTAAGAATGATACAGCATATAAAACTGTATCTGTTGAAAATATACCTGAAGATATGATGGGATTAGATATAGGAGACGAAACCATAAAATTATTTAGTGATGAGATAAAGGCTGGTAAAACTATAATATGGAATGGGCCTATGGGAGTTTTTGAGATGGCTAACTTTGCTAAAGGTACCAATAGTATAGCCAAGGCTATGTCAGAATCTCAAGGAACTACAATAGTTGGAGGAGGAGATAGTGCCTCTGCTGTAGAAAAAGCAGGATTCCAAGATAAAATGAGCCATATATCTACTGGAGGAGGAGCTTCTTTAGAATTGTTTGAAGGCAAAGTGTTACCTGGAATAGATGCAGTTGATGATAAATAGGGGGGATTTAAAATGAGGATACCTTTAATAGCAGGTAATTGGAAAATGAATAAGACTGTTACTGATGCCATAGAATTAGTAAATGAGATAAAAGATGTGGCAAATAATACTGATGTTGAGGTAGTGGTATGTACACCTTTTATATCTTTAGTAGGTGTAAGTGAAATACTAAAAGATTCCAATGTGAAATTAGGAGCTCAAAACATGCATTGGGAAGAATCGGGTGCCTATACGGGAGAAATTTCTCCAACTATGCTAAAGGACATAGGCGTAGACTATGTTATAATTGGACATTCAGAAAGAAGACAATATTTTAATGAGACCGATGAAACGGTTAATAAAAAGATAAAATCTGCATTTATTCATGGTTTAAATCCTATAGTTTGTGTGGGAGAGACATTGGAGCAAAGAGAATCAGGGATTCAGAGGGAGATAGTTAAAAATCAGATATTAAAAGGAATAGATGGTGTGGAAGAGAAATATTTAAAGAATATAGTTATTGCTTATGAACCCATATGGGCAATAGGGACTGGAAAGACAGCATCCAGTGAAGATGCAAATGAGATGATAGGATATATAAGAAATATAATAAAAGAAAAGTATGGAGAAGAGATATCTGAGGAGATTAGGATTCAATATGGTGGCAGTGTAAAACCTAATAATGTAACAGAAATTATGAATCAAGTTGAAATAGATGGGGCATTAGTTGGAGGAGCTAGTTTAAAGGCTGATGATTTTAGAAAACTTGTGGACTTTTGATCCATATTGGCTCATAAGTGAGGAGGATATAAATGAAAAAACCAGTGGCATTAATAGTACTCGATGGTTGGGGATTAGGTAAAGAGTATGAGGGAAATGCTGTAAAATTAGCTGAAACAAAAAACTTTGATAGATTTATGAAAAGATATCCCCATACTAAATTAACTGCCAGTGGATTGTCTGTTGGATTACCTGAAGGACAAATGGGGAATTCAGAGGTCGGTCATTTAAATATAGGAGCTGGTAGGATAGTATATCAAGAATTGACTAGAATAAACAAAGCTATAGCAGATGGAGAATTTCAGAAAAAAGAAGAATTCATAGCAGCTATAAATAGTGCAAAGAAAAATGGAAAAAGTCTTCATTTGATGGGGCTTGTATCTCATGGAGGGGTTCATAGTCATATTGATCATCTATATGGATTGTTGGAAACTGCCAAAGAACAAGGAATAAAAGATGTGTATGTACATTGCTTTTTAGATGGAAGAGATGTATCTCCCAATGCAGGAAAAGGTGATATAATAGAACTTGAAAACAAGATGAAGGAATTAAACATTGGGCAAATAGCCACAATATCAGGAAGATATTATGCTATGGATAGAGACACAAGATGGAATAGAACTAAACTGGCATATGATGCCATAACCATGGGAATAGGTAGAGAATCTGATTCTTCGGAAAAGGCTGTTTTAGATTCTTATGCAGAAAATATTACCGATGAATTTATCGTGCCAACTGTTATAAAAAAAGATGGAAGCCCAATAGCCACTGTTGAAGATGGGGATTCCATAATATTTTTTAATTTTAGACCAGATAGGGCAAGACAGTTGACTAGATTTTTTGTCGATGAAGAATTTGATTATATTGAAAGAACAAAGAAAGTAAACACATATTTTGTAACTATGACTCAGTACGATAAGACTATAAAAAATGTGGTAATCGCATACAAACCTCAAAAATATAAAAATACTCTAGGTGAATATTTGAGCAAAAATGGGTTAAATCAATTAAGAATTGCTGAGACTGAAAAATATGCCCATGTTACATTTTTCTTTAATGGAGGAGTAGAGACACCAAATCCTGGAGAAGACAGGGCACTTATTCCATCACCTAAAGTTGCCACATATGACTTAAAGCCAGAAATGAGTGCTATAGAAGTAAAGAATGAATTAATAGATAGAATTAATAAAGATAAATATGATTTTATAGTATTGAATTTTGCCAATTCCGATATGGTTGGTCATACTGGTGTAATAGATAGTGCTGTAAAGGCAGTAGAAACTGTAGATAGATGTTTAGGAGAAGTAATAGATGAGATATTAAAGTTTGATGGCAAGGCTATTATTACAGCTGACCATGGAAATTCAGAAGAAATGTTAGATGAAAAAACTGGCTCAGTTATAACTGCCCATACTACAAACCCAGTACCTTGTATATTGGTAGGTGAAGACAATATTACACTTAGGGAAGGTATATTGGCAGATTTAGCACCTACAATACTTGATATTATGGGATTAGGTATTCCCCGGGAAATGACAGGAAAGTCCCTTATAATAAAATAAAAGGAGGAATTTTTAGATGAGTATTATTACAGATGTATATGCAAGAGAGATATTAGATTCTAGAGGTAATCCAACTGTTGAGGTTGAAGTATTAACTGAAAGTGGAGCATTTGGTAGAGCGGCAGTTCCCTCTGGGGCATCTACAGGAGCCTTTGAAGCAGTAGAGCTTAGAGATGGCAATGATCAAAAGTATTTAGGAAAAGGGGTAACTAAAGCTGTTACAAATGTAAACGAAATAATAACACCAGAAATAATAGGTATGGATGTATTAAATCAAGTAGCTATAGATAAATTAATGATAGATTTAGATGGAACTGAAAATAAAGGCAGATTAGGGGCAAATGCTATATTGGGAGTATCTATGGCAGTAGCTAAAGCTGCAGCAAATTATTTAGGATTAGATTTATACCAATATATAGGTGGGGTAAATGCAAAGGTATTGCCTGTACCTATGATGAATATTTTAAATGGTGGGGAACATGCAGATAATAATGTAGATATACAAGAATTTATGATAATGCCTGTAGGTGCCCATAATTTTAAAGAAGCTTTGAGGATGGGTTCGGAGATATTCCATAATCTTAAAAAAGTATTAAAAGGAAAGGGACTTAATACGTCAGTAGGTGATGAGGGAGGATTTGCTCCAAATCTTGCATCAAATGAAGAGGCATTGTCTACTATAGTTGAAGCAATAAATAAGGCGGGATATAAACCAGGTGAAGATGTGGCATTGGCATTAGATGTTGCCGCTACTGAACTTTTTGATAAGGCAAGTAAGGTATACAATCTTGCCAGTGAAAATAAGAAGTTAACATCTAGTGAAATGATAGATTTTTATGAGGAATTAGTAGAAAAATATCCTATAATATCTATAGAAGATGGACTAGATGAAGAAGATTGGGAAGGATGGAAGGAATTAACAGACAGATTAGGCAAGAAGATACAATTAGTTGGAGATGACCTTTTTGTAACTAATACTAAGAGGTTATCAAAGGGGATAAAAAATAATATATCTAATTCTATTTTAATAAAATTAAATCAAATAGGCACTATAACAGAGACATTAGATGCAATAGAAATGGCAAAGAGAGCTGGATATACTGCAGTTATATCCCATAGATCTGGAGAAACTGAAGATACTACAATTGCAGATTTAGTTGTAGCTACAAATGCAGGACAGATAAAGACGGGAGCTCCTTCAAGAACTGATAGGGTAGCTAAATATAATCAATTATTAAGGATAGAAGATATGTTGGATATTGTATCTCAATATAATGGAATGGATGTATTTTATAATTTAAAGAAATAAATGGTTATATAAAATATCATAAATGGGAATAAAAATAATGAGGGTCGATGCCCTCATTATTTTTATGGTTATAGGAATTATATTTTTTAAAGTAGCTAATAGATATTTAGCATTTTAAAATTTTTAAGGGCGATACTCTATTGATTTATAAGCAATTTAAAGTAATTACAATAAAGTATATAAAATTCAAAGTAAAAATTTCAACTTAAAACAGATTTATACCTTTTGTCTTTTTTACTTCATAATTTGCTGGTTTTATGGAAACCTGTATTTGGTCTTATTTTAAGTAAAGATAAATATGAAAATATTGCGAAGTTTTTTAGATGGATTAAATTAAATGTAACAGGAGGCTTTTAGAATCATTAAAGGACTTTTACTCATATTATTGGTAGGGGTCGGTAAGTAGTAATCATGATATTTATGTATAAAAAACATATATTATTCTAATATAAATAAATGAATAGTTATAGTAAAATGAATAATTAAATATATTTCACAATACTTGACATATAAAGTAAAAAAATGTTATTCTTTAAACAAGATAAACATTACATTTTTAGAAATATATAGAAAAAATAATTATTGTAACTATAATAGAAAAGATTAGTACAAGCTTAGGCAGTGTCAAAATGATATTTTAAACTTACCCACAAGAAATTGCTATTAGAGATTTTATTGCTAAAGGATTAGAAGTGTTTTTCTTACTTTATGCATTAACATAAATGCTATTCAGAAATACAAGCTAGAAATATATCTGAGTTTAATGATATTATATCTCGTACTTTAGTAGTATTGATTTGCATAAAAATTTTAATCTAAAATATAGATTTTTCAACTTTAGTTCTTAACTTTAAAATAGATTTCCATTTAAGACTATTTTAGGAAAAAAGTATTATACCTGTAATTGTGATGAATAGTAAGTTGTTTAATTTTATCAGCAGACCCTCTCCTTTGTGATACTATCAGAAAACATAGGCAATGAATGAGTTATTGTAGGGATAAGTGAGAACTCCAACCTCATTTAAAGCAGGTTCAAGAAACTGTGAAAAATTTCTAGAGCTTAGACAAATAATAGGCATAATTTTTTTATTGTGTAGATAACCATAATTATCATCAGCATCAAAACCAGTATTTCCGATAAAATACTTGTATTTAAAGTTAGGGTGGAGAGTAAAAAAGTTTTAAGAGTACGAATTAGTGATTTAAAATCATATGAACTTTTAATCTGTTTATGATATCCTAAAAGTACCCCAAATTCTAATTGAAAATTCCCCTAGAGGAAATATATAATAACCCTATGGCAATTCATAGGGGAGGCAAGGGGATGATCAATTTAATGGACAAACAGAAAATAATAATAGCTAGTTTTTTAGATGGTAAATCTCAGTGGGAAATACATAGAGAAACTGGATTTGCTAGAAAGACAATTAGAAAGTATATTAATGAATATGAAGAAAATAAAGTGAAACTTTTAGAAGGAGATGGAGATAAGTTAATTCTGACTGAAGATATTGTAGCTCCACCTAAATATGATATAAGTAATAGAAAGAAAATAAAGCTAACACAAGA
>NZ_JHVL01000019.1 GCF_000620125.1 Clostridiisalibacter paucivorans DSM 22131
TTTCTTGTGTTAGCTTTATTTTCTTTCTATTACTTATATCATATTTAGGTGGAGCTACAATATCTTCAGTCAGAATTAACTTATCTCCATCTCCTTCTAAAAGTTTCACTTTATTTTCTTCATATTCATTAATATACTTTCTAATTGTCTTTCTAGCAAATCCAGTTTCTCTATGTATTTCCCACTGAGATTTACCATCTAAAAAACTAGCTATTATTATTTTCTGTTTGTCCATTAAATTGATCATCCCCTTGCCTCCCCTATGAATTGCCATAGGGTTATTATATATTTCCTCTAGGGGAATTTTCAATTAGAATTTGGGGTACTTTTAGGATATCATAAACACCCAATGGGCGAAAAGTTGAATCAGCTGACAAATCAGGAGCTTTCGATAACTTTTCAATCTCATCTAACAGATCATTTCTTACGCCTTGATTTTTCATAGCTGTATGTCTAGTCGCAATAACTGTGGCTCTTTCAGAGTAAGCAAGTTCCGAAAAAGAACGTTGCATTAAGTTTGTTTCAGTTACAATTAGTGTCGCTTCTTCTTCTGTGAGTCCTTCTTTAATTACCGTTGGAATCTCAGTTAACCCGGCTTCTTTAGCTGCATTAACTCTGTTGTGCCCAGATAAGATTTCATACTTATCATCCTTTTTTCTTACAACTATGGGAACAATCACGCCATAGTTTTTGATACTCTCCACCATGTCATTGAATCGGTCTCCTTCATAAAGCTTGAATGGATGATTTCTAAAAGGGATAAGATCGTTAAGCTTTAATGACGTAGTGCCATCTGTTTTTTCAGATGGCACTTCACTATGATCTTCACCAAATATTGAGGCAAAGGTTTCAACTTTTTTCATTTTTGTTTTATCCATTATAAATCAACTCCTTTACTAGTTCCTGATATGCAATAGCAGCTTTATTTGTTGGCATATAATCTACAATACATTTACTTTGAAGATTGGCTTCTCCAACTTTTACTGACTTGGGAATTCTAATATCAAACACTTTGATATGTTCACCGTAAGCTTCATCCACCATTTCAATCATGTTCTTAGATAGATTAGTTCTTTCGTCAAACATGGTTAGCAGAATGCCTTCAAAAGTAATCCTTGGATTTATACGACGCTTTATCTTCATAATTGTTTGAAGCAATAACTCCAATCCTTTTACTGATAGGTACTCCGGTGTTGCAGGAATCAATACACTGTCACAAGCAGCTAGTACATTTAATGTCATTAAGCCTAAAGATGGTGCTGAATCAACAATGATGTAGTCATAATCTGATCTGAGCTTTTCTGTAATTGTTTTTAAGACATATTCCCTACTCATAGTGCTGACCAAGTTCATTTCAATGGCTGACATTTCAATACTACTAGGGATGACATCCACTCCATCACTGTTTAGTATGTAGCTCTCTTTTGGCGGAAGATCATCTTCATTCATAACAGCCATCATCAAATGATATAGTGTCGTTTTAAGTGTTTCCGGCTTTTCAATACCAAAACAGTCAGTCATGGATGCTTGATTGTCCGTATCGATTGCAAGTACCTTGTAACCCTCCTTTGCTAATATTGTTGCAACATTCCTGCATGTGGTACTTTTGGCTACTCCACCTTTTTGTGAAGCAACAGCTATAATTTTACTCATAATTTTTCTCTCCTTTCTATTATTCACTTTATAATGTGATAATACATTTATCGATTAACATAATCAATGCTTCACTTATTTTACTTTTCTAAACTCTTCAAAAACCATTGCAGATATTCACTAACAGGTGTATTATTTAACTTAGGTAGGTGATAATTAATGAAATTAACGATGGGTGAAAAAATTCGTATTTTACTAAAAAGAAAGAATGTAACGATAATAGAACTTAGCAAAAGACTTGGCACCACAAATCAGAACATGGCAAATAAGTTCAAAAGAGATAACTTCTCTATGAAAGAATTAGAAGCGATTGCTGAAGCTTTAGATTGTGATTTTGAGAGTTATTTTATTGATAAGAATGGGGAAAAGTTCTGAATACTTCTAAAGAGGTAAAAAATTCAAAGTTCTTATTTCACTTAAATTTTAAGAAAGGGGTGATTATCATTCTAAATATTCTTTTTGTTTCTTCAATAGTTATTATTTTATCTATAATTAGCAATAAATTTTCACAGAAAATTGGTATCCCTAGTCTGCTCTTATTTATAGGACTCGGATTATTTTTTGGTTCAGATGGCATTGTACAAATTCAATTTGATAATTATCACTTAGCCGAAGCGATTTCTTCAACTGCGCTTATTTTTATTATGTTCTATGGTGGCTTTGGTACTAGATGGAAAACAGCCAAACCAGTGGCAATAAAGTCTCTGCTTTTGTCTTCCATTGGCGTTTTATTAACTGCTCTTCTCGTTGGCTTTTTTTGTTACTTTGTCCTCCATATAGAATTACTTGAAAGTTTTCTTATTGGCGCTGTAATAAGTTCTACTGATGCAGCCTCTGTTTTTTCCATTTTAAAATCTAAGAAACTTGCTTTAAAAAATCAAACTTCTCCAATGCTAGAATTAGAGAGTGGAAGCAATGACCCTACTGCGTATATGCTAACAATCATAATTTTAGACATAATGAATGGGTCTACAGCATATGGAAAATATATCTATGTCGTTCCAGGGCAATTTCTTATTGGGGGTTTATGTGCTCTTGTTTTGTCATATGTTACGATTAAACTATATAAAAATTTCAACTTAAGATTTAATGGATTAGAAATAATTTACTTTGTCGGTATGGTTTTATTATCTTTCTCCTTACCTGAAAAAATAGGTGGTAATGGATACTTAAGTACTTATATTTTTGGCATCATCATCGGTAATCACTCATTTAAGAATAAACGGGTTCTTATAAATTTTTTTGATGGACTTACCGGTCTTGTACAAATATGTATTTTTTTCCTTTTAGGGTTACTGGCATTTCCTTCCCAAATGCCTCAAATCATGTTTGTTGCGTTTTTTATAACCCTTTTCTTGACATTCATAGCAAGACCTCTCGCTATTTTTACAATATTAAAACCGTTGAAATGCAATTTGAATCAAATAGCATTAGTTTCATTCGCAGGAATCAGAGGAGCGTCTTCTATTGTTTTTGCTATCATTGCAACTGTAAATCCAGCTTATTTAAAGAATGATATTTTTCATATTGTATTTTCTATCGTCTTATTCTCAATTGCTTTTCAAGGAACACTCTTACCCTATGTTGCAAAGAAATTGAAGATGATTGATGAAGATGGTGACGTGTTAAAAACTTTTACCGACTACCAAGAAGAAAATGCAATCCAGTTGATTCGTCTACCTATTTCTCATAGCCATCCTTGGATATCTCTCCGGATAAAAGAGTTGGAATTACCGCCACAGATGTTAGTTGTGACAATTATTAAAATGAATACAGCAATTATTCCTAATGGGAATACTCCTATTGAATACGGTGACATTGTACTAATCGCTGCCCCTGGGTATCAAGATTCTATCAACGTAGAAGTAAATGAAATTACAATAAATAATGATCATGATTGGAAACAAAAGCAGGTACACTCAATAAAAATTGATTCAAATAGTTTGATTGCAATAATTAAGCGCGGGAATGATATAATTGTACCTAACGGTAATACAGTTATCAATGAGGATGATAAGCTAGTTCTAATCAATAAATTTGATTGATTTGAACTCATATATATATGTATAGGTATTTAAATCTCTTTAAGCTTTATAAAACAACATGATATTAAAAAAATTAACGATTAAATGGGCAAAAAATCCTGAACTCGATTACAAGAATTCAGGATTTTTTGCTACCTATTTTTTTATTTTCAAACCACTTAACCTACTATCGATAGACGTGTTCCCACGTACCAGGTCATATTGCGATTTTGATTTTGATACTATTTTTTAGGTCTTTTTGGTGGTAATTTTCGCTATTTTTACTGAAACTGAAGAAGTCATAAAAGTGCTTGAACTCCAGTAAAATCAAGGGTTCTGGCGTTGTAGTCGTACCACCGTCTCTACATGTTTCGAGTTGCCTTGATAGCTATCAAAACTGCGTTCTCAACCCCTATGGTTAAGGGGAACATATCCACACTCGTAGTTGGAAACATATCCAACATTGGCTCTCGTTTGTGGGAAGATATCAACGGTTTTGTCTGTTCGTGAGAACATATCAACTCAAATCATTTCATGGTTAATCCCTTATCAATGGCTTCCTGAATAATCTTATGACAACATACCCCCAAAGGATTGTTTTCCTTACAAAGCGAATTTTTCATTGCTCCAGTTATGGCATTTACTTCTTTAACGGTTTTCGCACCATGCTTTACAACTGCTTCAATTACCTGATCTTCTGTGACTTTGCTGCAATAACAAGCATACTTAGGATCTGCATCTTTCTTAAACCAGATAGGAACCCTAACTTGGTCTTTTAAGAATTTTATTTCTTTATCTAAGTTATAGTAAATAACGTCGCAGTCCTCATTCATGCATATCTTATATTGATCTCCATCAACGGCATTACGATAATCATCTGTCACCAAGTGTTCAACGGTTATCCTACTAACTGTTACTCCTTCATTATTACAGACAGGGCAACTCTCCTTTGTTCTATTTAAATTTTGTGTGATACATTCACAGCAACATTCATCAATAACTTTCAATTACATAACCTCCATATCTTTAAAACCATTTAATTCAAGGTAAATCCCAACCAATTTTCATTTATAGTTTTTAAATTAAAAAATACCCCTTGATTGTATCGTCAATTATCGGTATCATTCAAGGGGTGAATAGGAAAAATAGTTTATAGATTCTTTACATTCAAAGCTCTAAAAGCATTTAATACTGCAATGATAGTTACACCTACATCTGCAAATATAGCTGCCCACATAGTAGTTATTCCAAAAGCACTCAAAATAAGAACAATTATTTTTATTCCAATTGCAAATACTATGTTTTGATGTGCAATTTTTAGTGTCTTTTTAGAAATCTTCATTGCAGTAGCAATTTTCGATGGCTCATCAGTCATAATTACAATATCAGCAGCTTCAATGGCCGCATCAGAACCTAAACCACCCATTGCTATTCCACTGTCTGCACGAGCTAATACAGGTGCATCATTGATTCCGTCACCAACAAAAGCAAGTTTACCTTTTTTAGATTTTTGCGAAAATAATTCTTCTAGTTTTTCAACTTTGTCTGCTGGCAACAGTTCTGCATAAACCTTATCAAGACCAAGCTCTTTAGCAACTTTTGAACCAACACTTTTATTATCACCTGTCAACATAACTGTTTGTTTAATATTAGCTGCCTTAAGTTCCTTGATTGCTTGTGCTGAATCTTCCTTTACCTCATCGGCAATTACAATGTAACCTATATATTTGTTATTAACAGCAACATGTACAACAGTACCGATCAGCTCTCCCTTGAAATAAGGGATATCCATCATTTTCATAAGTTTGATATTTCCTGCCATAACCTTTTTGCCATCTACTGTTGCAATAACACCATGACCTGATATCTCTTCTACATCTGAAATACGTCCATTGTCTATTTCTTTGCTATATGCACGTTTCAGTGAAAGTGAAATCGGATGATTGGAATAGCTTTCCACATATGCAGTTAATTCTAGTAGCTCTTCTTTGGAAACTCCTTCTGGATGAATTTCCTGTACATTAAATACACCTTTCGTTAGTGTTCCAGTTTTATCAAAAACAACAATTTCAGTTTCTGCTAATGCCTCTAAATAGTTACTACCCTTGACTAAAATACCTTTTTTTGAGGCTCCACCTATTCCACCGAAGAAACTCAAAGGAATTGAAATAACTAAAGCACACGGACAGGATACCACAAGGAATGCTAGTGCTCTATATATCCAATCACTAAAAGTCGCCCCGTCTATAACAAGAGGCGGTATAATAGCTAGAAAAACTGCAATTATAACCACAACCGGTGTATAATATCTCGCAAATTTCGTAATAAATTGTTCTGAATTGGATTTTTTACTACTTGCATTTTCAACTAAATCAAGAATTTTACTTACAGTAGATTCTCCAAATTCCTTGGTAACCTCTGCTGTAATAACCCCATTAATGTTGATGCACCCACTTAGGATATCACTTCCAACTTCTACTTCACGAGGAACAGATTCGCCTGTTAGTGCCGATGTATCAATCATTGAACTTCCCTCAATTACCTTGCCATCAAGAGGAATTTTTTCTCCTGCTTTAATTACAATAATATCTCCAATTTGTACTTCATCTGGGTCAACTTTGACAAGTTCATCACCTTTTTTAACATTTGCATAATCTGGTCGAATATCCATAAGGCTTGCAATTGACTTTCTCGACTTGCCAACTGCATAGCTTTGAAACAGTTCTCCAACTTGATAAAACAGCATAACTGCAACACCTTCAGGATACTCACCAATAAAAAATGCACCAATTGTTGCAATACTCATTAAAAAGTTTTCATCGAAAACTTGACCTTTAAAAATATTTTTTACAGCTCTTTTTACAACATCTCCACCTACAATAATGTAACTTATTATAAAGAGAGCAATCTGTAACCATTCGTTATTTAAATTAAGCAATACTGCTGTAGCTAACACGGCTGCACCAATAATTATTCGCCATAGTCGTTTTGTCATACTAAATAGCCTCCTTTAAGCCTTTTTCATAGTTGTATCGGGTTCGATTTTTTTAACTATTTTTTCGGCCTCTGCTATTATTGTTGGCATTTTTTCATCCTCACCATCAATAACGAGTTTTGTGGTCATAAAGTTAACAGTAGCTTCTTTCACTCCATCAAGCTCATTAATAGCCTTTTCCATTTTTGCCGCGCAATTTGCACAATCTAAACCTTCAAGTATAAATTTCTTTTTCATTATTAAATCCTCCTAAATATTATTTGTAATTTTATTTTGAATACTACAAGTCTTTTTCAAATTTTCTTGAAGCATTGCTCATTTGAAATGAAGACTTAAATATATGCCCAAATATCTTCAAAAAATATTCTATTCTACCGCATTACTACTTCTCGTTGATATGAATTAGACCTTGGTCAAATATTTCTCTTACATGATCATCAACTAATGAATAATATACTACTTTGCCTTCTTTTCTGTTTTTCACTAAATTAGCTTGTTTTAAGACTCTCAGCTGATGGGAAATTGCTGATTGTGTCATGTTAAGTAATACAGCGATATCACAAACACACATTTCAGCTTCATGTAAAGCCCATAATATCCTGATTCGTGTTGAATCTCCAAATACTTTAAATAATTCTGCTAGATCATAAAGGCTTTCTTCTTGAGGCATTTTATCTCTAACTTGATTTACAATATCCTCATGAATTACATTGCAGTCACATCTTTCAATTGAATTAAATTTTTTAGTCATATTATCACCTCTTTTTAAATCATTTCATCTGAATACTTGAACAAGCATCCATACGTTGTATATTTATTATATTATTGTTTTTCTCTTGTGTCAATAGTTATATGAGCATTTATTCAAGTGTTTTTTATATTATTTAAAATATCTCAAAAACATCTACTAAGACATTAGTACCATCCTTTCTCGGTATCCTGTTCCATACATATCCTTTAAACAAATCCTTAAAAATAAAGACTTCACCTTCGTACAAGTTTTCGATTTCTTTAATAGCTTCATCTAACAGCTTATTACATCACTCATGTGGTCAACTCCTTATCAATAACCTTATAAACAACATTTTTGATAATATCACATGTATAAATCATGTAAAAGTCAATGCAAAAACCGCCAATCAAGAGAACCTAACTCTTAATTGACGGTTTATATTAGTATTAAATCATACTTCCATTTCAATTCCAGATTTAAAGCATATTACAAAGTGGTCATCATAAACACTAACATTCTGGATAATCTTCCTTACTAGGGTATCATCATATCTCAGAGTACGGTATTTGTTATTGCGGATAAATTCTATCAGCTCGTTGATTCTCTCATTCTCACCACTCAAGGATGCATCTTCAATAAGGAGTGTCTGACGTTTTTCACGCAGCTCATCAATCTCATCTGCAAGGGATTCATAGTCTTTTCCCTTATTGGCTAGGCTGATTAGTTCTTTCTGATTTTCTTCAAGCAAGCTGTTAAGTTCTGAAATTTGATACTCTGTAGTGTCACCGATTACTGCATGAATATTTTCTTCCAGTGTTCTAATCATGTTATCTCCACCGGCAAGTAACCTATTAATGGCTGTCATAACGGCATCATATAGATCACCTTCTTTTGCTGTTCGGTTCTTACATACTTCGGGGCCTTGTTCAATTCTTGTAACGCATCGCCAAACAAATTCTTTTCTGCCATGAATATTCCAATAGGTTCTCCTATAAATATCGCCACAATCTCCACAGAAGGTGATGGCACTCAAAGCGTATTTGCTACTGTAAATTCTTTTGCTTTTGTCTGCGCCCGTGTAGATATTGTTTCTGCGATGAAGCTCTTCCTGAGCCTGCAAATAAAGCTCCTTTGGAATGATGGCCTCATGGCTATTTTCTACATAATACTGGGGAAGATGCCCTTCGTTCTTCACTCGTTTCTTGGTTAGAAAATCTACCGTAACAGTCTTTTGCAGAAGGGCATCTCCGATGTATTTTTCATTTTGGAGGATTTTTTTAACTGATTCTGGTCGCCATCTTGGTTTTCCTGCTGCTGTTAAAATACCATCCTTTTCAAGACCTCGACCAATGCCCACTAGGCTCTGACCTTCAAGGTATTCTCGGTAGATGCGTTTAATAATCTCAGCTTCCTCGGGAACAATGACTAAGTTGCCATCTTCATCTTTGGTGTAGCCCATAAACCGTTTGTGGTTGACCTGTACCTTTCCTTGTTGGTATCGGTACTGTAGCCCAAGCTTAACGTTTTGTGAAAGGCTCTGGCTTTCCTGTTGTGCTAAAGAGGCCATAATGGTTAGTAAAACCTCACCTTTGGCATCCATGGTGTTGATGTTCTCTTTTTCAAAATAAACGGATATGTTCTTATCCTTGAGCTGTCTAATATATTGAAGGCAGTCTAGGGTGTTACGTGCAAATCGGCTGATGGATTTAGTAATAACCATGTCGATGTTACCATCCATACACTCTGCAATCATACGATTAAATTCGTCACGCTTCCATATATTTCTTTCATTAACCGCACAGCATCCTGATTAATTTGAGGTTTTGCTTCAGTTCCAGCAGAATAACTATCAAATATATCAGATGCGTAATATTTACCTAACGCTTCAGCAATTTGGCTGCGACATGAGTTGTGAACACAAATGAAAGCAACCTTTGGTCTATTATTCATAATCACTTTTCACCTCTTCTCATTTTTTTGTCTAAAATTGTTTATACTACTTAAGATAAGACATTAGCAACAACCTGATGCTGTCTCATCTTGAATCGCTAGTTCTCCATTCTCCACTGTTATTGTTACAGTTTCGGCCCGTTCCTTTACTTCATCTTCCATTAGTACTGAAATACCATTGATAGAAGTAGGTTCATCGCCAGCCTCTAGTTTTGCCAAGTTTAATACAAGAGAAGTTCCGCAACATGATTTTTGCATCATAGCTTTTAAGCAGTCACAATCATTTGAAGCGAATACCTCTTCAAGCATTTTTTTTGCTTCGTCTGTAATTTTCATTTTCATTACCTCCAATATTTTTATTATTCATTTTTTCAAACACTTAAAACCCTTATTCTTAGTCTAACAAAGCTTTTAAGCTTTCACCTTTTATTTCATCAGGATTCCAAGGGATTACGGCAAAGTTTCCATTTGCATGTGCGTCAACCTTGTTCATCCATTCAATCTCATTGCTTGCCTTTGCTGAAAGCATCTGATTTGTTGTTCCTGTCTGGTATAGTGATGAGTTAATGATCCACCATTTATTATTAATTCCAGCACGTCTCAAGTCTTCTTCTAATCGCATTGCTTCGTAAACCGGTGTAGCTTCTGGCAGAGTTACAATAATAACTTCTGTCTCATCAGCATTATGAAGTCTAGGCAACAGTTTTTTTGCGGACTCCGGGATGTCCCCCTTTGAACGTTCGATTTCCTGATTGTAGCTTTGGGTGGATTCCAGCAACAGAAGTGTATGTCCTGTAGGAGCTGTATCAATGACTACCACCTCGTTTTCAGCTTTTTCTACTATTTCAGCAAACGCTCTAAATACCGCAATTTCCTGTGTACAAGGTGATCTTAAATCCTCTTCAACATAAGCTAAATCATCATCAGACATGGTTTCTCTAGCCTTGGAAAGTACTTCTTCTTGATACTTTTTAAGCTCAGCTTGCTCATCAATATGGCTCATGCTGATGCCCTCGGTTTCGGCAATGACATATTTTAGATGGGCAGCAGGGTCAGTTGTAGTCAAATGGACTTTTTTACCTTTCTCAGATAGTCCTAAAGCAATGGCAGCAGCGATTGTTGTTTTTCCTACACCGCCTTTACCCATCGCAAAAATAACTTTCTTATTACTGTTGTGAAGATCCTCAATAACGTCCTTAAGTCCAGGGATTGAATGTGCCTTGATTATTTCATCACTTACTGTTAAGTTATCTTTAATTAACAATGACCTTATATTTTCAACTCCTGTAACATTATATCCTCTTAACGGCACCAAATAGGTATCTATTGGTTTCAATTTTTCTGGCATATCAGAAAGGGCCTTTTGCTGCTTCTGAAATAAACTTTCTGATATTTTGTCATCATGAGATGTCATAACACCATTTATAATCAACATTTGATTTTTTACACCAATATCTGCAAGCTCAACTGATGCTCTTTCCGCTTCTGTTAATGGTGCTGTTTCTGGACGTGAAACCAACACGAGAGTTGTTAGTGCTCCATCAGCCAAGGTTGCAACAGCCTTTTTATAAACCTCTTTCTGGCTTTCAAGCCCTGAAAGCTGGCCTAAACAGGATGCACCGTGGGTGTTCTCACTAATAAAATTGTCCCATGCAGAAGGAAGTTGTAACATTCTAAGCGTATGTCCCGTAGGTGCCGTATCAAAAATGATGTTATCATATTTTGTTTGAATCTCCTCATCAGTGATGAATTTGGAAAACTCATTAAACGCTGCAATTTCAACAGTGCAGGAACCTGAAAGTTGTTCCTCCATATTATTTAGTACAGCATCTGGAAGCTTGCCTCTATATGGCCCTATTACAGTCTCTCTGTATTCTGTTGCTGCCTGAACCGGATCAAGATTTGCAACAACAAGGTTTGGTACCTCTTTAATTGAAACACCTTTGTTATTAAGTTCAGTATTAAAAACATCTTGTAAATTAGATGCTGGATCAGTACTTATTAAAAGTACCTTCTTGCCACTATCAGCAAGAGTAACGGCTGTAGCACAAGCAGTGGAAGTCTTTCCGACTCCACCTTTCCCTGTATAAAACATATATTTTGTCAAATTGATATTTTGCGGATTAAAATCTTTAGTCATTAAATTCTGCCTCCTATAAAAATTATTTGCTTGTTACCCATTTTTATTTGTCTGTCGTTGGCTCTTCATCAAAGGAATCAACAGAAATATTAAGAAAATCTGCAATTTCCTGATTCGTTGGATACCTACCAACAATTGCCACTTCTTCATCTACAAGAGTGAACGGCAATTCATCGACACCTTTTTCATTAATCATTTTGTTGACTGTTTTGTTGGTCATAAACTTCATCGGTGAGTTCGTTAAATTGTGTCGCTCAATTTCTATGCCTTTCTTCTTTAAGTTGTTCGATACAGTCGAAATTCTTAATAGCTCAGGGTCAACGCTAACTCCGCAGAGGCCAGTCGGGCAACACATGGCAGGTTCATATATTGTTATCTTTTTCATATTAAACATCTCCTTCTGTTATTATTTTATTTTTTATTGTTTCAGCCGATGGCTGTGGAAACCAATGTCTTGTATTATTAGCAATTTTAACAAGGGTTAGCATAACTGGCACTTCAACTAGGACTCCAACTATTGTTGCCAATGCAACTGGAGAAGTCGGGCCAAATAATGCTATGGCAACCGCAACTGAAAGTTCAAAGAAATTTGATGCTCCAATCATTCCTGCAGGAGCTGCTACATTATGTTGCAGTTTCAATGCTCTTGATGCCAAGTAAGCTATAAAGAAAATTAAGAACGTCTGAATCGTTAGTGGAATTGCAATCAATAAGATGTGCAATGGATTTTCAAGTATTACATCTCCTTGGAAAGAAAATATTATAATCAGTGTTAAAAGCAATCCGGCAACTGTAATATTATTAAACTTAGGGATGAAAGATTTAGTAAAATATTCCTCTCCTTTATTTTTAATAACTGAGATACGCGTCAAGACGCCTGCAACAAGAGGTATTACCACAAATAACACAACGGATAAAATAAGGGTATCCCATGGCACTTTAACACCGCTAACACCTAATAAAAATGCCACAATCGGTGTAAATGCAATTAGTATGATTAAATCGTTTGTAGCAACCTGAACGACTGTATATGCTGGATTACCTTTTGTCAGATGACTCCATACAAATACCATCGCAGTACATGGTGCCGCGCCTAGCAAAACAGCACCTGCTAAATAATCTTTGGCCAAATCTGCAGGAATAATCGCTTTAAATACAACGAAAAAGAAGAACGACGCTATTCCAAACATGGTAAACGGCTTAATAAGCCAGTTTACTACCCACGTTACATACAGTCCCTTTGGATCTTTCCCGACGTTTTTAACGCTTTTAAAATCAACCTTCATCATCATTGGATAAATCATAATCCAAATAAGGATCGCAATAGGTATTGATACGTTTGCATATTCAAACTGCCCTAGAAATTCTGGTATTGCCGGTGTAAATTTTCCTATCAATATCCCCACTACCATACATAGTACTACCCATAATGTTAGGTACTTTTCAAAAAAACCTATCCCTGTTGCTTTTTTATCGCTCATAATAATCACTCCTTAAATTCCTTGTCCAGGATATATTTTATAGTTCTTATTCAAATCTTCATATAAATCTCATAATACTGAAATATTACATATGTTTTCTGATTTACACTTTTGCATTCTCGCATAATCTTCCTGAAAGCTTGGTAACTCTTTTAATTTCTTTTCAAGATACAACCATAGCTGCTGATGTTCCTGAATAAACTCTTTATTTATTTTATAAAATGCCCATTGCGCCTGCTTGTAGCTATCCAATAAACCGGAATTTTTTAGCGCAGATAAATGACGTGATATGTTCGATTGTTTTAATCCAAGACAATTTTCAAGTTCACATACGCACATATCGTTCTCTAATAGAATCGACAAGATACGAAGCCTACTTTCTTCTGCTAAAGCCTTAAATATTTCTACCATAGTTTTCACCTCCTGTTTATTATTATATGCTCATTTACTCATATGCGTACTAAAAAATATAGAACTAAATCTGTATATGAGCCTTTACTCATATACAATAACACACAAAAGACTGTCCCGTCAATAGCCTTTTGTGTGTTATTGTATTTAAAATTTTTATTACTTATCCAACTCTCTAACAATTATTCTAGCCGTCTCCTCTGCAACCTCTCCGGTAAATGAAATACATTGATCCATATGTTCAGGGGAACCAAGCTCCATATTTTTAGTTAATATTCTGCAACATAAAGTTTTATGACGTGTTCTAAAAAGATCATGAAGCTCATTTGCAAGAGCCATCGTTTTATTAACCTTTTCATCCTTAGCCTCAGTCCTGCCAAATATAAGTCCAATAGCCATGATTCCTCCAGTAACCGCACCGCAGGTACACCCCGATCCTCCCATTCCTACTGGGAATCCAGATGCTGCTGCAATGATATCGTCAGATACAGGTAACTGAAACTCATCTCTTATGGTTTTAACAATGGCTTCAGAACAATAGAAGTCTCCATCACGATAATAACCTTCTGCTATCTTTCGAACTCTATTAAAATCAACTTCCTTATTCATTTAATCCCTCCAATTTTGTTTATTATCGTACTAAAAACATTCAAGTGCCTGTTATCGTTGTTTAACCGCAACATGAGTTGTTATCTTTCTTTGATCCTTCATTTTCCTTAATCTTTTCATCCATATCTTCTGCAACCTCCTCCAGCTCGATATCACAGCATCCACCTTTTTCTTTCTTGGTAAACAAACCTCCGAGTATGCCCTTCTTTTTTTCTTCATTTTTCATTTTAACATTCTCCTTTCAAATTTTTGTCTTTCTATCTTTATTAAATTAAATTAAAAATAAATCCACCAACTACTGCAGTCAAGAAGATAACGGAAACAACCGCACCAACCAGTTTTTTCTTAAAGATTCCTGCAAGCATGCTCATTTCAGGTATAGCCATCCCTGCTCCACCAATAATCAATGCTATTACAGCACCTGTACTCATTCCTTTTTGCATCAATGCCAACCCAATTGGTATAGCTGACTCAGCACGAATATATAATGGAACACCTATAATAGCTGCTATTGGAATGGCTAGTGGATTATCTGGTCCGGCTATTCTTAGTACAAACTCTTCTGGAAGATAACCGTATATAGCAGCACCGACTCCGACACCAATTAGCAAGTATATTAAGACGCCTCTAAAATCATCCCAAGCCTTCATAAATGAGACTTTTACCTTTTTTGAGAAAACGCTGGGTATTTCTTCTTTTTCATCATGATTCCCTGACTTTAATCTTACATTTTTAACAAGATTGGCTCCTCCAGTCTTCTCCAGTAGAACCCCAAATATAACAGCTCCGATAAATGTCACTAAAAAATAAATCACTGTAATTTTTATTCCCATCAGTGCAGCCATCATTGCTATAATGATAGGATTTAATAGTGGTGATGCAATTACAAATGACATTACAACGCCGAATTGGATTCCAATCTTTAGGAATCCAAGTGTCATAGGAATAGTTGAACAAGCACAAAAGGGAGTCAGTGAGCCAAATATGGCCCCAACAATATTACCTAAAACACCTTTCCCTGCCATCCATTTTTTTATTTTTTCATCTGGTAGGTACATTAGAACTAAAGCAACAATTGTGCTTATTCCTAAAAACAACACGGTTAATTCAAATGTGATAAATAGAAAATACTTGATTGTTTCAATTAATGTGTTCAATACTTTTCCCTCCCTTAATTAGATTTTATGAAGCCTTTATCTCGTATAGCTTTATAAAGCAGTTCCAGCGTTTTCTTGATATTTTGTAATGATGCTTCGTCTATCTCTCCTAATATCTCCTGTAGATATTCACTGTAACGGTTGGATATTTTGTGTATCGCATTATTTCCTTTTTCTGTCGGTAAAACACAGCATACCCTACCATCAGATGAAGATTGATGTCTAGATACGTAAAGTTTTTTCTCAAGTCGATCTACAATTTTACTAATCCCACTTTTAGTGATATTAAGTGAAACGCCTAACTCCTGTATTGTTATATTTTTTGCGTCATGTGACTTCTTTAATGCCATATACTCAACTAAAGATAAGTCTTCACAGCATTCGCCATCAAATCCCTGGTTCCCAAAGTACCATGATAAGTCTTGTAATAAATCGTGAATATCTGGAATGTCTTTATTCATTATAGTCCTCCCAACTCTTTTAGTTTCCATTGTCAACTATTATTTTAATGTATTTAGTTTCCGCTGTCAACTATTTATTTATAAACGATTAAAAAAAGCTGACTCAGATCATTTATCCAAGCCAGCTAATTCTTTATTGTAAAACATTACACTTCATCTCCGTTGCATCCATAAAGCGGATTTGATGTATTACTAGAGTCATGGGCTATTGGAGTCCATTTATCATACTTTAATTTCAATACCTGATTTAAAGCATATTACAAATTGGTCATCATACACCGTAACATTTTGGATGATCTTCCTTACAAGGGTATCATCATATAGTAAGGTCCGATATTTATTGGTGCGGATAAATTCTATCAGTTCGTTGATTCGCTCATTCTCACCACTTAAGGATGCATCTTCCACAAGAAGGGTCTGACGCTTTTCACGTAACTCTTCAATCTCATCTGCAAGGGATTCAAAATCTTTTCCCTTATTAGCAAGGCTGATTAGTTCTTTCTGCTTTTCTTCTAGCAAGGTATTAATCTCTGAAATCTTATATTCCGTGGTATCACCGATTATCGCATGTATATTCTCTTCCAGTATTCTTATCATGTTGTCCCCACCGGCAAGCAATCTGTTAATGGCAGTCATTACTGCATCATATAATTCAGCTTCTTTTACCGTTCGGTTCTTACACACCTCAGGGCCTTGCTCAATTCTTGTAACACACCTCCAGACAAACTCTTTTCTGCCCCGAATATTCCAATAGACACGCCTGTAAATGTCACCGCAATCCCCGCAGAAGGTTATGGTGCTTAGGGCATATTTGCTGCTATAAAGTCTTTTGTTTTTATCAGCTCCTGTGTAGATATTATTCCTTCGATGAAGTTCTTCTTGTGCCTGTAAATAAATCTCTTTTGAAATAATCCCTTCATGGCTATTCTCAACATAATACTGAGGCGCATGGCCTTCATTTTTGACGCGTTCTTTCGTGAGAAAGTCTACAGTAACAGTCTTTTGTAAAAGAGCATCACCCATGTATTTTTCATTTTTAAGAATCTTCTTTATTGTCTCCGGTCGCCACCTGGGTTTTCCTGCTCCTGTTAAAATCCCATCCCTCTCTAGATTTCTGCCAATACCAGCTAGGCTTTCGCCTTCAAGGTATTCCTTATATATACGTTTTATTATTTTAGCTTCTTTGGGCTCAATGATTAGGTTGCCTTCTTCATCTTTTGTGTATCCCATAAAGCGCTTGTGATTGACTTGAACTTTTCCCTGCTGATACCTATATTGAAGGCCCAGCTTAACGTTCTGTGAAAGGCTCTGGCTTTCTTGCTGTGCTAAAGATGCCATAATTGTTATTAGTACCTCTCCCTTAGCATCCATTGTATTAATATTTTCCTTTTCAAAATATACGGATATGTTTTTCTCCTTAAGCTGCCTAATGTATTTTAAGCAGTCCAGAGTATTACGGGCAAATCGGCTGATAGACTTCGTAATGACCAGGTCTATATTACCTTCCATGCATTCTTCAATCATGCGGTTAAATTCTTCCCGCCTTTTTGTATTCGTTCCTGAAATACCATCATCTGCAAAGATGCCTGCAAATTCCCATTCATCATTTTTCTTTATAAATTCTGTATAGTGCGCTACCTGCACCTCATAGCTTGAGTTCTGTTCTTCTGTTTCTGTAGAAACGCGGCAGTAGGCAGCAACACGCAGTTTTTTAATTTTTTCTTTTGCGGCTGAACTTCCAACTCTTTTGCGGGCTGGAATTATAGTTATATTTTTTTCTGCCATCTTAAACCTCACTTTCTATCAGACTGTACAGGTACTCAGCTCGAAGAACAGGATCGTCTGGAAGCTTGGTATCTGCTTTTTTCATCTTGAATCTTTCGATTGGCGTTGGAGATGTAAAAGCTGCAAGCTCTACAATTCTCCCTAAGTCCTTTGCTCGCTTTTGCCTAACTTCTTCAGCTTTATCAAAGCTTTCTTTATCGATAATTGCTGGATAGACATCATTTCCGAGATAGTTAACATTCTTTAAAATAAGCCCCATTGAAGAATGTGTCTTTTCAATACCTGCTTGCTCTCCGGCTACAGCTAAGGAAAGTCCTGAAATGTAGTTTTCAAAGAACACTCTAACTTGATTTGCTTTTTCTTCATCAACAGTTATAACGCCATCTATCATCTCGTAACCATAAGCTATATAAGCCATTTATCTCACCACCTCCTCTTTCAGAGAAAGTCCACATTTCAGTTTAAATGTTAGTTCATCTCTTGTATTCACAATGATATTTTCAACGTACTTTTCAAATGCTTCTTCAGTGTACTCACCAATAAATGCTTTTCCTGACACATAATCAAGAAGCTCTTTTACTTCATCTGCTTGTGATGTGCCATCTGTAAATGACATGACCAGGTTTGTTTTTTCTGTAGTAAGACTATTTATTTCTATCTCTAGAGCATTCTTTTCTTTGTTAAAAAGCACTGGCTCTAGAAATCCTTTTGTCATTAGTCCAATCAGAGTGTTACGCTCTTCAGTTAATTGCTCTAACCTCTTATCTATAACAGCAACTCTTTCAAGATCGCTTTTCTCATCTATTTGACTTAGGGTCTTATAAAGAGGTTCCAGTATTATTTTTCTACTAAAGGCTAACTTGTTCATCATAGTTGCGAAGGTTGCCTTTATCTCTCCATCCCTTATGAATAACATGGAACAGCTATTTTTGTCTTCAATATGCCCTTTGCAGCTCCAGGCTATATAGCTTCTGCCAGCAGAATAGTTTGTTCTTCTTTTAAACTTAGATCCACACTCTCCGCAAATGATCCTGCCGCTTAAGGCATATCTGTTTTGATAAGCCTTGCTTTTGGTATTCTTACTCCGGCTTTTTCTTCTTTGACTTATAAGTTTCTGTGCCTTAGAAAAAACCTCTTTACTGATAATGGCTTCATGGTGGTTCTTACAATAGTACTGGTCTTTCTCGCCCTTATTAGGATGTCGATTATAACTTCCATCTGTGTAGGTTTTTTGGAAAAGTACATCGCCTTTGTATTTTTCATTTCTTAGCATTTCAATAATGGTCCCTGAGCTCCAGTGATTTCCTCTCTTAGCAGGAATCTTATCCTTATTAAGACCTTTTGCAATTAAATTTCCACCTTTACCTGATAAACACTCTGAAAAAATACGTTTAACAATCTCAGCTTCTTCTGGAACAATAACCATATTGCCATTTACATTGGCATAGCCATAAGGTGGGCTTCCATTAATATAAGAGCCATTTTGAAACTTTCTTTGGATTGACCATGTCATGTTCTGTGAAATGGATGCAGACTCTTCTGCAGCAAATCCGGATAAAATCGAAAGCATCAATTCACCTTCCATATCACCCGTGTTTAGATTTTCTTTCTCAAAATATACATAGACATCAATATCTATAAGCTTTCTGACCAGTTCAAGACAATCCATGGTGTTTCTAGCAAATCGGCTGATGGATTTAGTGATGATAAAATCAATCCTGCCATTTTCTGAGTCGCGGATCATACGAAGAAGCTCTGGCCGCTTTTCTTTCTTAGTTCCAGATATCCCTTCATCAAAATATAAGCCTGCAAATTCCCACTCCGGATTGGTCTCAATGTAGTTTTCATAGTGTTCCCGCTGTGCTTTTAAACTTTCCAGCTGCTCATCACTATCTGTTGAAACCCTGGCATAGGCTGCTACTCTAAGCTTATTATTTGAGAACCTAGGGTTTGACATGCCATCTATTCTTGTTACCTTTTTCACTATCTCACCCCACTTCCTTTCATTACATATATCACTCAAGAGCCCAGTTATATCAAGGCTTTTATGACATTAGTTCGGATAATTTTGGCGAGAACTTTTGCCTATTTAATGCCGATATTTTTCTTAGTTCATCCTCTGAAATTTTGTCTTCTTTAAAAAGCATGCATATAAGGCTTTCTGCCATATAAAAATCATATTCATTTTGCAGCTGTTCTTCTGTTATCTTCTCGGTTTCAAATTTAATGGGGCACCCATCTTTCACTTTTGTGATTTTCATAAAAAAAAACACCTCCTACCTGGTAGCCATGGCAGGAGGCAAAATCTGATGATTTACCTAATCTTTTTTATAAAAATCGCATTCATAACCATCTGCACTTAAGATAAGTCCAGGTGCCCAAGAAGGAACTTTTCCCATCTGATTGCAAATGCTCTCTACTGACAATTGGGGATCTACTTCAATAATCACTTCATCATGTACATGAGCCACTATTCTATAGGTGCCTAGTGTCTTCATGGCATACATTAAAATATCGCGTGAAATTGCCTGAACAATATTTTCTACAAACTTTGGTCCATAGCTTTCAATACGCTCCCATTTCTTTGTCCCACCTACTCCTTCATAAGTCACTGACTCCCCGCCAAACTTGTTCTCACCGATACGAGGTTTGACATATGAAAGGCGTCTTCCAGATGGAAGAACAATAAAGATCATTCCACTAATATTATGAATCTCCATACCATATATCTTCTGAGACCTCTTTTCTTTAACACATTTCTTAACTGCCCTATCCACATCCCACCAGAACTTTACGATATTTGGATTGGATCCTCTCCAGGCATTTACAAGAGGTTTTAGTTCTTCTTCTAAAAGGCCCATGTCTAAGGCACCCATTGCTTTTAATGCTCCCACTGATCCACCATATCCAAGGGCCAGTTCTGCGATCTTACCCTTCTGTCTTAACTCTGAGTTTACACCATGCTTTTCAACTGGAACCTTAAACATCTGTGATGCCGATGCACAGTAGATATCACCACCACTTTCAAATACTTTACTCCTCCAGGTTTCCCCAGCAAGCCATGAAAGGACCCGAGCTTCAATAGCAGAAAAGTCAGCAACGATGAATTTCTTTCCCTTATCTGGTACAAAGGCTGTACGGATAAGCTGTGAAAGAGTGTCTGGAATATCTTCATATAACATTTCAAGCGTTTCATAATCACCACCCTTAACTACAGCTCGTGCCTCTTTTAAGTCTGGCATGTGGTTCTGAGGAAGGTTTTGTAATTGCACAAGCCTACCTGCAAAGCGACCGGTTCTATTAGCTCCATAAAACTGGAACATTCCTCTGGCTCTGGAATCACTACAGACTACATTTTCCATAGCTACATATTTCTTAACAGACGACTTTGCAAGCTGTTGTCGGAGTTTAAGAACTTCAGCCAAATGGTCTGGCGCATCTTCTAATAGTTCTGCCACAGCTTTTTTCCCAAGACTATCCGTCTGAAGGCCATTTATAGAAAGCCAGTCCTTCATCTGCTGTACCGAGTTGGGATTCTCAAGGCCCGTCAATCGCTTCATTACCCCCATCAAACTATCATTAGAAATCTCATCCATGAAAATGGCCTGTTTTACAAAGTCCATATCTACCCTGATGCCTCTATCATTGATTGTCTGGTCAAGATGGTATTCATTCCATACTTCCTCTGGTACTGGAAATTTAATAAGCCTCTCTTGAATAAGCATTTCTGTCTCAACGTCTCTCTTGTTATAATTCTTGAAAGCTTGCCACTTTTCTTTGTCATCACTTGGAAGATTCCTAGTTCTTCCTCCATTTGATTTTGTAGGCTTACATGGAATACAGAAATACCTTATCAAGTCTTTACCTTCTTTTAACTTTTGCTTTTCAAGTCCAAGAACAGCACCTACACCTTCTAGAGAAAGCGGAAGGCCCATATAAGCTGACCATACCATTGAGCACTTCCAAGATAAGGGACTTAGATAAGACCCAGAAGGATATCCTAAATATCTCGAAAGACATATTCTTTCAAACTGTGCGTTAAAGGCCCATTTAATAACATTCTGATTCCCTAAGGCATCTATAATATTCGTGGGTATCTTTTCTCCTGCTGCTAAATCAATCACCTGAACTTCTCCGCCATCAACTGAATAAGCAAACAGAAGTATTTCAAAATCATCCGCCTCTACATAGCGATATACTCCACTTTTTTGAAGACTCTCAGATGAATAAGTCTCAATATCAATTTCTAAATTCTTCATAGCGCACCTCCATTTCAAAAGAAAAAAGGTGGAAGAGGAAAGCTCCCACCACCTTAATGTCACTGATTCTGCTAGGCAAGGAAATCATCATCTGCAAGAGTTGTAAAGTCATCTGCTGCAGAAGTCTTTCCGCCAAGAGGTTCGCCGTCTTTAATCTTTTGGATGTTTCCAAGTCCGCAGGCCACACCCCTGTTTCCGTTTGAGTTAAAAGCGTAGAAGTTAAGTGAAACCCTACCATAGCAACCGCTGTATACTTCACCACGATCTATAATAGGTTTAACGCTTTTATCTACAATCTGCGGTGCAGTTTTGCTGTTGGCGTTGATGAAATAATGTCTCTTATAGGCCTCATCATCACGCTCGACATCTCCATCTCGAAGTGGTAGTTTAATGGCCGCTTTATTAGGCTTCTTCCCACCAAACTTAGCAATTCCTTCTTCAATAGCTGCATCGATGGCAGCATTTATTGCATTAATGGTTTCCGTATCGTCTTTTGGAATAAGAACAGATACGCTGTATTTTTCAGCACCTCCATTAATAGATACTGGCTCCCATCCATGGAAGTAGGAAAGTCTTGTGTTCATACCTGTAATTACCTTTGTTCTATTCGTGTTATTTGCCATATTGATTAATCCTCCTTAATTTCATTAAATTCATTTTTAGCGTTCGTTACCTTTATTGCCTGCCTTTTATCTGAAACAGGAACCAAAGTCGGCTTACCTGGTGCTTTATAGATGAGGCTTCCAAGAATATCCTCAAACTTAGCTTTTCCCATGAGCTTTTGCATCTGAGTCAAAGGGATAAGGCTCTTACGGTAAATATCCTTATATCCACTTGCTTCAGCTTTTCTTGCGATGGCATTTTCATCTTTGTACTTGCGAACCGAGCGCCCTTCTACAACTTTAAAGCCACTCCACTCTTTACCGTGGTTAATTGCAGCATCTGTAGCATAAGCATTTATTTCACCTGCCCATTTCGTAAGATCGGGAATTATGCTTAAGATTTCCTCTATTTCATTATCTGTAAGCAGGGGTGGCATCTTAAACTCCAGCTGTGCCAGTTTCAGTTTTTCTTCAGCTCTTGCACGACATCTTATAGATGCTCTGCAGAATGTACACCAAGGACCGGGGATAAATTCACCTTCACCTTCATAGGCTTTTTTAGCCTTAGGTTTTAGTTCTTTTTCCGCCCATTCTTTCAGTTCATCTACTGGAACGGTCCATGTGCTCACATTCTCTCTTCTTGGCTGAAAAATGGTCATTGAAACTTCTTTGATATCATAAAGACTATCATAGATTTCAAGAGCGCCAAGAGCATATAACTTCATCTGAGGGTTGTCCTGTGCGTCAACAAGTACGCCTCTTCCATATTTAAAATCAATAATATGCAGCTTGTCATCTGATATGATTACACAGTCTCCTGTTCCAAATCCCTCAGGAACATAGCAAGAAAAATCAAGTCGCTTTTCTATAAGAACGATTGGATCTGTACAGGACTTTCTTGCCAGTTCCACCTGCTCTATGATGAAGGAAACGTAGTCATCTGTGCATTTCTCCATCTCATCACAGTCGTATTCAGATGTAGGCCTCTTACTACTAATGCGCAGGGCATTTTTTAGTTTGTGCTCTGAAAGCTCATGTGCTGCTGTACCTTCTTTTGCTGCTTCTCCACTTGTATTTTCAAATTCAAGTTCAAGCCTTGCAGATGGTAAGCAACGAAGCCATCTATGTGATGAAGATGCGGATAGTATTGCGTGATTACCCATTACCAAGAACCTCCGCAGCTTTCAAAATGTCAGCATAGAATTTCTTATCAACAGCACTTAGCTTATCAGCACCGTATTTCTTGATAATATCCCGCACTTCACCAGTAAAGCCACTTTGACTCTTATCAGCAAGAACCATCCGCACTTCTTCCAGTGAAATCTCAGGCTCTTTAGTCCCTTCTGGCTTTGCTGTAGGCGTCTCAGGCTCTGTCACCACATCACAGACTGCTTTTATGCTGTCTGCAAGTGCTCTCATATCCTCTACCACATCAAGCAGTAGCTTTGTTTTACTCAATATCTTCTCCTCCTTTCATAGTCTCACAGATAGCAAGTTCCTCAATACCATCTCCAGGAACCAGAATCGTTAATCGCTGTTTATCTCCAAGAAGAAAACGTAAAATGCGCTCCCTCACGGTGACATTGCGACAAGTAAGAATGCCATCTGTCTGTTGTTCTTTTGAAACACTAATTTTTAACTTGTGCTTCATTTACATCGCCTCTTTCTGAAGGGTCTTTATTCTCTCCCCTCTATCTAGTAGCCACAGGAGAAGTGAAAATCTGACGTTTTTAAAAATAAAAAAAATACCCTCAGAAGTTTTTTAAACCTCCAAGGGTATAGTGATTACTTATTCGATTTTGATAAAGGCATCTTTAAAGCCTGCAGCTTTAGCCTTGGCTAGCATAGCCTCAGCATTTGATTTAACGCTATAAGCTCCAATCTGAACCCGGTAGAGTTTCTTAGATCCTGAAGCTTGAGAGATTAATAGCTTTTTAACATCAGCTCTAAAAGTATCCATGCTCTTACCATGTCTAGAAAACCAGTGACTGGGGTCAGCATGATTGCTGGCGATTTTCTTTTGATGTCCTTCATAGTGACCAATGATATCCTTCTCAGTTAAGTTATAGCGTTTACAAAGGTATACACAAAGCTCTGTAGCTTCTTTATAGACTGATTTGAAATAAGAAGCATCTGACAGATTATCTTCGCAAATCTCAAAGCCTATATGACTATTATTTGCTGTGCCCCCTGCATGCCAGCCTCTATGATTCCAGGGCAAGGTTTGATACGTCGCGATGGATCCATTCTTTAGCCTACCTATAAAAGCGTGGACACAGACCTGTCTACCACTTGGTCTATACTGGTTCCAGTGATTGTTGTATTTATTTTCTCCAAGGAGACCATCATCCGGTCCAACATATCTACGAAGATATGGATTGTTGGCCCCAGTGCTATGAACCATAATGCCTCTCGGTTTAATTTTTCTACCTGCCTTATAACATTCATTTTTTGTAAAAATAAGTTTTTTAAGGTTCATTGTTTTTCCCTCCTATAAGGTGGCAGTTGTCACTTAGTACCATCCTTATCACCTCCGTCTTTTAGCTGTTCAAGAATCTCTTTAAGTTTCTCTGGTACAGGAAGTCCGATTCTTGTTGAATTCTCTATAATGCTAATTCCTTCATTGGATAGGTAAAAAAAGATAACAGCGGTTCTTATGACTCCACCATCTCCAATAATGTTCTGATCAATAATATGAGCAATGCCTACCAATGAAAAAATAACAACTTTCTTAAAGATGCCCTGAGCACCAACATCACTGGAAAGATGCTTTTCCAAAATGGCACACATCACTCCAAGAATATAGTCAATCACCACAAAGGCGATCAGGGCATATAAAAATCCATCGTAACCTCCGAGAAACCAGCCAAGCCAACCACCAATGGCGGCAAAGACCATTTGAATAAAAGTCCAAATATCTCTCATGTAATTTCCTCTCTTTCATAAATATTTATATATAAAAAGACGCCCAGTCAAAGGCGTCATAATCTGGTAAAAATGGGCTAAATTAATAGGGAGCATAGTAAACATATCCACTGGCTTTGGCATAGAATCCGTCACCAGGAATATATATGGCACCATCGAAAGTATCGTACTGACTGGTGGTGAAGCCTGGCTGCTCAACACCCTCCCAATACAGCCCATCATTGGAGACGCAAAGCATACTCTCTTTTAGAAGGGCAAACTTACCCCAGTCCTCCATCCAGATGATATTTCTTGGATTTGGGATGTTGTTGTTGGCAAGATCTCCGACCCAGGAAAGATTGGTCTCTGTAATCTGAGTCGCATCGTCACTCATCACACAGAGCTTCACATAGTAGGTATACTCGCCACCAACATTGGTATAGTTGAACTTCATCACAAAGAGGACGTCATTTACTGATCTGATAAACATATACCGGGTGTCATTTAGATCTTCTGCAATCGTGGTAGTCCAAAGACCAGGGCTGGATGAACTAGCCCTTGCAATGGATTTATCTCCGCCAACAACGCCGACAAAGTTTCCTTTATGGGTAGTCAGGTATTTAAAGATGGGTACTGAAGTTCCATCTGATCCGACCAATGTCCATGCGGTCCTTTCCTCAAGAGAATCGAAGCTATAATAGACGGGTGATTTGTAATACCACCAGCTGACAACACCAGAGCCTCTAGCCATATCATAGGCCCCACAGGTCATGGCGTTCTGGGCTCCAGCACAGTATCCCGAATTGTACCAAGTAATGCCGTCAAAAGAAGCAATAATATTTGCAAGCCCTACAATTTTTGCTAAGAAGACACCATTCGCCGCATAAAGGATTTCTGGTTGACCATAGCTCCACCAAGGAACACTGACGACTGTCCACTGTTTTGTAGTCTTGTTCCAGTAGGACATATAAGGGGTCTTAGCGTAATAAACTGCGATTTGTGCGTTGCCATTATCATAGACATTAATCTGCTTCTCACTACCATATTGGGTGTAGCCAAAGTCGTTATAGTACTTCTTGGACCAGCTTAAGGTTGGAATGGTAAAGAGAACTTCACCACGTCCTCCAAAGGCTGTCCAAATGGCAAGGGTATTATTAAAAATATGATCATAGCTCATGGATTCAGCCCTCCTTATACTTTCGTTACGCTGGTGATTCTTCCACCGCTATCCACACTGTAGTTATATGTTGCTGTTGTTCCGTCTGCATATTCAATATAAAAGCTCATCATATCCACCGTTAACGTGGACACTTCCTTTAATAGTAATTCTGAAAAAATGTTATCAAGACTGATGCTTGTAATCCTCCCACCGCTGTCTGTGGTGTACTGGTACTGGGCATGGTACTGGTGGGTATCTCCCTTCTCCACGGTATAGGTCACATCAATGGTGGTATCCGTGACTACTAAATCAGAAACGATAGTATAGGACACCCCCAGGTCGTTCACCTGTGTTTGAATTTCATCCACTGAGCTTCCTACATTGTTCAGCGAACTCTCTATTCGATAAAAGGTATCTGAAATGCTGGGTCTATATCTCCCGACTTCAACACGAATGTTGTAGCGGTAAAAAGGATTGTATTCCAATGAGATGATCCTGGTCTTAACATTAATACCTAAGGGGTAGAAGATGATGTGCACATTATCGCCCACAGCAAGATCCATCAGCTTGAAAAAGGAAATATCATAAGATGAAGCATTCTCCCTGGAATCATGAGAGACCGCCACATTGGTGACATTCTTTGAGCCCATCACAGGGATATATTGAGCGCTTCCTCTATGACTTCGAATATTGATATTGTAGCCATTGTACTCAATCTCACCACCAAGGATGGCAATGTACTGCATTAGGGCAGCCCGTCTGGAAACCTTCTGATTTATTTTCATAGTGATGCTTTCTGTAAAATCCACCACTCCAGCAGAAAAGGGAGTGCCAGCAAGAAGCTGAGATAATCCCGCTTTAGGATCTCCAGTGAAGTCAAACTCAGTGATGTTATACACCTCATGATTAAGCAGGTAGGAAACATGCTCACAAAGGACAGAGCAGGTCGGGAGGCTCCCTTGAATCGATTTACCGATTTGTACTATTTCAAAATATTGACTATCCAGTTTTGCTAACTGCTTTGTCTTTAGTCCCAAGGCAGACTTTGCCATAACACTAAAAGAAAGAGTAAATTCACCCTCCAAGGTTTCTCTTAAGCTTGAACTAATTACTTTCTGAATGGACTGAATCAAAGTTGCGCCTGAATATATTTCAATCAAAGAAACGCCTCCTTTCTTTTAACTTCCTGCTACTCCAAGGTTTCTTACAGTAACGGTATTTTGATTCCACTGAAGTTGAGCTATGACACGGGTTAAGACATTCCCATCAATGGTTAATGGTATGGTTACATCAAAGACCGCGCCCTCAGAACCGCCAAGACTTCCTGAAACTTGAGAATTTAAATCAAGGTCAAAGTCTGTTGGGATAGCTCCCTGAATATCTTTTTCAACACCGCTCATGGCCTCAGTGAAGCCTTCTCCAATACCTTCACTCATATTGGCACCAATGCCAGCGAACACTTTAGAAGGTGACCGGATACCAAGAACACCTTTAACACCCCTGACAATACCGCTGACCATACTGTCAACTTTTCCTTTAAGCCATCCGATCATGGATGAGATACCATCCCAAAGTCCACGAGCAATATTTCGTCCCACATCCATCATGGACGGGATAGCTCTACCTAACCCTGTGACAATAGCAGTAATTATCTGTGGAAGTTGACTGACAAGCTGTGGAATGGCTCTAATCAGTCCTGCTGCCAGTTGAATGGTCAGCTGAACACCCATCTCGATAATCTTTGGAAGATTACTGGTTATAAAGGTAATAATACTGTTGATGATTTGTGGTAGGGCCTCTATTAAAGTAGGTAGTGCATTTAGTAATCCCTGAGCCAGTCCACTGATGATCTGAAAGGCTGCATCTAGTACCAAATCCAGATTATTAATCAGCGTCTGGGCAATGAGAATCACTGCTTCAACAATGGAAGGGACGAGCTCTGGAAGTGCCTCACCAAGTCCAGTGGCAAGAGTTACTATCATCACAAGGGCTGCTTCTACAAGTGAAGGTAAATTTGCAATAATGCCATCCACCAAAGTGAGCACCAGTTGGAGGGCGCCTTCTGTAATCTGTGGTAGGGCTTCAATAAGTCCACCCACGATGGTCATAATAATATTGGTAGCTGCTTCAATAAGCGTTGGCAGATTATCAATAATTCCATTTACAAGAGCTAGAACTAAATCCGGTGCCACTTCAGCAATGGCTGCGATAAGTCCAGTCACTACTTCTAAAATCTGAGGCAGGATAACTGCAATCTGGTCCACCGTCTGTCTGGCTCCTTCTTTTAACTGCTCTGCTGCTCCTTCTTGACCGGTTATTAAACCGGTTAGGCCTTCAAGGACCATGGTGAAGCCTGGAAGGAGTTGTGAAGTGATATTATTTTTAACCCCTGAAAAGGAACGAGTGAGATTATCCATGGCATCGGTGTAATTAACTGCAGCATCAATGGATTCATCACTCATCACTAGGCCAAGTTCACTGGCTTTATTCTTAAGATCATCCGTACTTTCTGCTGTCTGGTTTAAGAGCGCTCCAAGTTCAACAGAAGATGTTCCTAGTAAATCATTGGCAATAGCGGCTTTTTCACCTTCATCTGAGATACCCTGAAGCCCTTTAATAGTCATCTCAAAGACTTCTTCTCGAGATTTACCTTGAAGGTCTTCCATGGAAATGCCGAGCCTTTTAAACTTTTCAGTAGCAGAAGCGCTTCCATTGATGGAATCATCCACGGTACTATTAAGTTTCTTCATCCCAGTTTCTAGAGATGAAATACTGGCACCGTTTTGTGAAAGGACATACTCCCACTCCTGATAGCCTTGTCTCGATAGCCCGAGCCTTTGACTTGCCTTATCCACTTCGTCTCCGGCAGCGGCTGCATCATTTGCCATATCATAAAGCTTCTTTCCCGCACCCACTGCTGCAGTTCCAATGGCAGCCATGGCCACACCAATGCCCGTTGCCACCCCTTTCATAACAGAGCCTAATTTCTCAAACTTTCCACCGGAATCATCTGCTACTTTAGCTGAGTCCTTGATTTCATCTCCAAACTTGTCAGCTTCTTTACCTGCATTTCCAAATCCATCCCTAGATGCATCAAGAGCTTTATTATTTTCATCAAGCTCTCGCTCCATTTTGTTGAGATCTGCGTTTGCGTTGTTTAGCTGAATCTGCCAGGCTTTAGTTCTCTTGTCATTTTCCCCGAAGGAATCAGCGGCATTTTTGAGGGCAGACTCTAGGGTACTGATTTTATTCTTTTGAGCATCGATCTCTTTATTTAAGACTTCATTTCTTGCCGTCACTGCCTGTAGAGATTTATCCTGTTTATCAAATTGGGATGTGACCAGCTTCATCTCAGAACCTAGTACTTTAAAATCTCTATTGATTTCTCTAAGTGAATTCTTAAATTCACGCTCACCCTCAAGGCCTATCTTAAGACCAAAGTCAGACATACTGATTCACCCCCTCCCCGGCATGAAAAATGACACCGGTTAAGATGCCACTTTAAATGTTTTTCTTATAAAAATTCTGGAATAATATCATCGATATAGCGATCTCTTTTAGGTTTTGAAATACCACTAAACTGCTTATGGCATTCCCAAAGATCCAGTAGATAACCAATAGGCATGGACCATACGTCATCTTCTGCTCGGTTCAGATGAACTGTCCCGTAATAAATAAGTCGGGTAAATATCTCCTGATCACTTACCCGACCACCTCGTTTTTTGAGTCTTCACTCTCCACATTTCTCTTTGTTCCTTTCATCATACTGGCCATGATGGCATTCTTGTAATTAGCCAGATCAAAAGGAGTGGTAAGAAGCTCCACTTCATCTTCTGTTAGAAGCTCTTTTTTATCGTCTTTATTTCTGATGTTGTGAATCAAGATGGACTGGTTTGCGAGAAGGGTAATAAGCCATACTACCTCTGCAAGAGCCATTTCAAAGTTCTCAGTTTTCATCAGCTTTTCGCCTAAGTTTTCAAGTCCACCATAACGCCCAGCAATTTCTTTAGTCGCTTTTGTTGTAAGAATCAATTTAAATTCAGTACCACCTATATCAATGGTGGTGCTTCTTTCTTCTGACACATCATCAAGCTTTAATTTATCATCTGCCATCTTTATATACCTCCCATTAAGATACCGTTACTGTGGCTACAGTTGTCGTTACATCACTGGCTCCAGTAAGGCTAAGAACACAATAGTAATAATAGGTGTCAGCCAAGAGATCCGTAGGAATATCAAAGCTGGCAGAGGTTTCTCCATTAATTAGGGTTCCGCCTGAAGTGCTATCGATGGTGTTTTCATACCACTGATAAGTGATTGGATCGCTAGTGTTAGACTCCGTCACTACAGAAAGACTTCCTGTAATGCTACCGGCTGTTACATTAGTTGTTCCAGCTGGCTGGGTCGTAATACTAATGGTCGGAGTTACCGATGTAAAGTCTGGTTCATATACAGAGGTAAACCACCCTGAAATGGTTGATGGTGCAACACCACTATCTCCTTCAGTAACTTCTGCTTTCCAAGGATGTTTGTTTTCACTATCTAATTTATTTCTCCTGAATACAGTTCCTTCTATGGTGGGACTGCTAAATGTAATGGAGTCGCCCTTAGTCGCAAGACTTGTGGCTGGAACAGAGAAAATAACTCTGTAAAGCCAAAAGTATCTGTACTTGCCGTTAGCCTTCTTAGCTCGAAACCCTATGGCCACAGGACTTCCGCCATCTTCACTTCTTGAAACTACTACATTATTGCTATCAATTTTACAGCCCGTTAAATCCTGGGCTACGAGTGAACCAATATCATCAATTCCTAAGCTAAGTGAGCCGCTTTTAAATTCTTTAATTACCTCTGATGCGCCATCATCTGCGTAGAGTATTGCCTCAATAAGCTCAATACTCAGTTCTGCTGTCATGGCTTTTGCCAGAACTTTGGGTGTTCCATAAGTTTCAATGCCATTTTGATCTTCTGTGATCTTGGCATAAAATAGACTATCCAATCCAATCGTTGCCATTTATTCTTCCTCCGTTTCATATTGTTTCATTACGTCAATGGCGTAATGGTGAAATTTTGTATCATTCTCATAACCTACATACTGTCTATCTGTTATGGTCATGCCACCTGCTTGCAGGGCTTTTGTCAGTTCCTTTTTCCGCTTGTTGTAGTTCTTCTTAGTAAAAAGGGAGAGACGTGCCTCTGAAAGTATCATATAGCCTTGATTATCCGCAAAGAGATCCAGTCTATCTGACATAGGAGTAATAACCAAATATTCATCGGGGGGTATATCAGAAAACACACCAGTCTCCACAGGAATATCATAGGGATCCAGTATGAGGTTTAAATCTTTTAGTAAACTCATAACTTTTTAATCTCCTTATCAAACTCACTTTTCATGGTTTCAATACAGGCCTTCCTTGAGGAGGACTTTGCTGGCTTCAAGAAGGGTTTCGGTGGCTGACCTGATTTACCGTATTCAAGGATATTTGCAATCTTGGCATTGGAATCTCCATCACTTCTAGGTTCACTAAAACCAATCTTTACATTGTAATTTCCCTTCCTATCTAGCTTTATAGGTGAAAGCCCCAGTGAGGAGACAAGTTCTCCAGTAGAACGACTTGCTTCTTTTGTTCCGCTACCAATGACACCCTTTAGATTATGCTTTACCTTATCAAGAACAACCTCTCCGCCTGATTCCAAGACCTTTGAGACAATCTCATCGGTTTTATCTCCAAGCTTAGATAACTTCTTTTGAAAATCATCTGGCATTTTCATAGTTGCTTTAGCCACTTGGGATCACCTCCTTAGCCAGCACTTCAATGTACATCCCCCGGCCTTTTATATCTTCAACAGATGTGATTTCAAATTTCTTATCACTATGAATGAGGACCATGGATGTCGTTATGGTTAGGCCAGGGATAGACCTGAATCTAAATAGATCTGTAGCCTCTGAAAAGGAAGCTCTATTTGCCCACTTTTCATTACCATGCCGACCTTCACGATAGGCTCTGACAGAAGCTACAATGTTATCAACTTCAGTTTTAAAGCCTTCAGCATCTTTAATAGTGACCTTCTCTACAATATCGATAAAGGTATTCATCTTCCCAAAACTCATGGCTACACCTTCCAGTCCCTATCAAGGCGAAGGAGAAGGTTGACCGTATTCCACACCTGCTGACCAGACTGAACATTATCTGAAAAGAAGCCACCAGTGCTGCCATCCCTAGATTCATAGAAATGAGATGACAGCATAATGATGGCTTGTTCTGTGGTAGCCGGCATAGGTGTCTGAGAATAATGGTTTTCAGGAAGATGCTGATAGCTTTCTGCATACCTTGTGGCAGCAGTAATATACATTTCAAGCAGCCCATCATCGGCTGAATGATCAAGTATCAGATTTGCTTTTACTTTTTCAATAAGAGTCATCCTGCCACCATCCTTTTATTAGTCTGAAATCATAAGCCCTGCAGCTTTAAGTTTAGTAAGAAGGGCATTAAAATCTGTCACCAAATCTCCTACTGTAGCTGCAGTACTTGCCACTTGATTAGCAGCAGTAGGGAGGCCAGTAACGACCGCCCCACTTTTTATTTCAAGAGTTCCACCAATAACGGTTTTTTCTCCGCCTTGTTCGGTATAGTTCTTTGCGTTATAACTCATAGTGCACCTCCATTATGCTTTTTGCTGAAGCACTTTGATGGCTTCAGGAAGAATCAATTTTCCATCAACACGCTGAGTGGCAACAAAACCGACTTGACCAGTAGCTGCATAAAGCTCATTAAGTCTCTTAAATACACGACCTTGACGATCCGCTACCCAGTAGTAACCAAAGTCACCAAAGATAATAGACTTTGCAGATGCAGCGATAGTAGGAACATAAGCTGAAGTGTAAACAGGTCTATTTAAAATAGTGTCTGGCGTTCCAGCCTGAAGTGAAGGCTGCCAGATGTACTGGCCCTGACCATCTTTTAGTTTTCTAATGGCCTTAATGGTTGCATCGTTCATAACAAATACTGCCTTGTTTCTGTATGGCGATTTAAGAGAGTAGAAAAGGTCTAAAATCTCATCAACATTAATGGCAGTAGCACTTGCCGCAGTGACACCGACCTGGGCTCCACCTGTAGCTGCAAGGATCCCTGTTGGTTTACCGGTACCATCTCCAGTGAAGAATGCATCTTCTTCTTTGTTACCAATACGTCTTGCAAACTCTTTAGCAATGTAATTTTCAAGATTAAAGATACTGTCATTTAGAAGCTCTTCTGAAACCTTGATCATGGTTCCCAGCTTATAAGCACCAATAGAAACCTGCCCAAAGCTATCGTCACTTTCAGGAATTGCACCTTCTTCATCAATCCATGAAGCAGTACCTTTTGAAGCAACAACAGGAATCTTACGATCACCTGAAGAAGTAGAAATTACATTAGCAAGCTTTCTAAAGATATTCTCTTCATCAAGGGCCTGAATCAAGGTACGTTCAAATTCATCTGGTACAAGATAACCGCCTTCAGTATCGGTTCCAATTTGTAGTGCGTTTCTAATTACTGGATCAAGCCCCTCTCCAGAACGAGTACGCATAGCATTCCAGAAGGCTTTCTGGTATTCTGCAGATGCTCTGCCACCTTTTGATTCCATGCCTTGCAAGATAGGCTTTCCAGTAAGAGGTGTGTTCAAAGGTTTTGAAAGTTCACGATCCAGTGCTTCTTGTTTTTCAAGACGGTCAATTTCCTTACCAAGGGCAACAACATCTGCTTCCATTTTTTCATAGGTTGCAGTGTCTTCAGCAGATACAATACCATCTGTACCTCTTTTTGTGTCCAGGAATGCCTTAGCAGCTTCCCAGGATTTTGCTCTTTTTTCACGTAGTTCAAGAATTTTATTCATAGTATTTTCCTCCTAATATTTAATGACTAATTAAAGAAAGCCGCTTTTCCAGCGACTCAATTGGGGTTCCAGTATCTTCTTTTGTTATTTTGGGCTTTACCTTATCAAGTAAAGAGTTGGTAACAGCCCGACGACTGAAAGCATAGGTGAAATCCTCAGTCTGGTCGCGTTTCTTTTCATCCTCTAAGATGGCGTCAGCAAAACCAAGTTCTATGGCCTTTTTGGCATTAAGCCAGGTTTCAGCATCCATTAGATGGGAGAGCTTTGTTCTTGACTGACCCGTCTTGATTTCATAAGCGTTTATAATGCTCTCTTTAACTTCTGAAAGCATAGCAATGGCTTTTTTCATCTCTTCACTATCGCCAATGGCTACTGTCAGTGGATTATGCACCATCATTAGGGCTGTTGGCGCCATAAGCACAGTTGTTCCTGCCATAGCAATGACAGAGGCAGCTGAGGCTGCAACACCATCAATTTTTATGGTTACAGAGCCTTTGTAATCCATTAGCATAGAGTAAATCTGACTAGCTGCAATGCAATCACCTCCTGGAGAATTGAGCCAAATAACAATGTCACCCTCACCAGCACTTAGTTCTGCCTTAAATGCTTTAGGGGTGACATCATCGTCAAACCATGAATCTTCGGCAATTACGCCGTCTAGATAAAGTGTTCGAACGCCAGTGTTTTCATCTAGCGCCCAGTTCCAAAATTTCTTCATTTAGGATCCTCCTTTTCTTTGATATTTGCGAACGCGCCTGCGTCCTGTAGCTTTGTCATGGCACCGTTAATAAGATAAAGATCACCACCTAATTCTTCTGGAATCCTATCCAGATTTTCAAGCTCTCTAATATCATTAGCACTCATCCAACCATTCTGTCTTGCAGTGGCATAGCCACTCATACGGCTTACATAGTCACCACGTAGCAGGCTGTCCACATTGAACTTGATAAATACATTGGGCTTTTCGCTTTCCATGAGAAGTGCCCTGCACATGGACTGCTCCCAGCGAACCACCCAGGGATCGAGGGTGTATTTTACAAACTCAAGTGATTGCTGCTCGATGTTACTAAAGGATGATTTCTCAAGATCAGCAAGCATATGGGGTGGGACCCTAAAGATACGAGCAATCTCATTGATCTGAAACTTTCTGGTTTCAAGGAACTGAGCCTGTTCAGGAGAAATACCTATAGGCTGATACTTCATCCCTTCTTCCAGTACAGCAACCCGGTGGGCATTGCCACTTCCTTGGTAGGCAGCGTTCCAAGACTCTTTTATCTTCTGAGGGTCCTTGATGGTACCGGGATGTTCTAGAACACCTCCAGGTGAAGCCCCATTAGCAAAGAACTTAGCTCCATATTCCTCTGTGGCAATAGCAAGTCCCACAGCATTTTTAGCCATAGCAATAGGTGAATAGCCTACCAGTCCATCAAAGCCAAGTCCTGGAATATGAAGGACATCTGACGGTGAAAGGTAGACTTGATTATCTTTGCCAAGAGAAGGGACATCTTCACTGCCACGCTGATACAAATAGAAAAGCCGACCACTTGAATCGCGATCGACAGTCATTTTATTTGGCATCAGTGGGTAGAGAGAAATCACTTCACCACGTGCATTTCTAATAATCTGAGCATAGGCATTTCCCCATAACAAAAGATGACTCATCAGTGTTTCTCTAAAGGCAAAAGAAGTCATCTCAGGGTTTGGTTCATCATGAAGTAATTTGTAAAGCGGGTGTTTTAGGTTTTTCTCCTTGCCACCTGAATCATTGTATTTGTAAACATGAAGTGGAAGCCCTGCTAGCGTCTCGGATAATATCCTCACACAACTGTACACTGCGGTCATTTGCATGGCGGTTTGCTCATTAACTGGTTTACCAGCACTGGTACTTCCAAAAAAGAAGCTGTACCGGCTACCACCAAGAGCGTCTTTAGGCTTGTCTCGAGCCTTGAATATTCCTTTTAGTATTCCCACGGACATCACTCTCCTTCAAAATGGGCATGAAAAAAGCACCTCTTTTGAGATGCTTACTATAGATACCGTTTAGGTCATATATTATTTATAATTTTCAAATTTCACTAATTTGTATTCTCGTAATTGTTTTCATCAAACAGGTAAACAATTTCTCCATTCGGTGCCTTTATGTTCATTTTGTCAAAATAGGGTTCTCTTTGCATATTAGAACCTGCTACAAAATGTGTTACCAAATATTCATGAGTAAATCCCAAACTATCAACAGCTACGACGTTAGAAGTGAGAATTTGACCATCATTCATAGAATATTTATCATCAATATCAAGTGTAAAGTTTCCGCCCAAGCCGCCTTCTTTTTCCAACACCACGGGAGTTTCTTTTATGATTTTATCATCCACTTTAATGACATATTTAATATCGACAAAAGAGTTGTTCTCCTGTGATGGCTTATAATCTATACCAAGATTTCCTTTTGCACGATATTGATTTGAGCCATAAGAAGTTTCTCCAGAAAAATTCGCAAAAATATGTGGGAATACTTGCTCTTTTATGCTAGATACCATCAATCCATTATGTTCTTCAACACTCTTTACACCATTATCTTGCATAATAATCTTTGGAAAAACACTGTCTGATATTTCAAACTCCTTAGTAGTGGAGTACTTCAATCCTGATTTCTCAAGCTGGACAATTTCTCCGTTAAAATCAAGAGATACCAACATAGTTTCTGTTATCATCTTTGGCTCTATCGTAAATGTAATAGGCACAGTAAGTGTACCAACATCAAGATTTCCTACTTTTACTGAGGTTTTATGAATTAAACTTGCTTTAGCCTCTAGTTTTTCGTCAACATTTTGATAGATAGAACTAATTTGATTATCGAGTCGATTTTCAACAGAACTTATTGTGTAATTAGTATAATCAATTCTGCTTTGCAGTGAATTTATCTTTACTAAGGAATATAATTGCAAAGCTATAAGTGCAGCGATTAAAATATACGACTTTTGTTTTTTCATTAAATATTTATCCCTCCTTTTTATATCAAGTGCTCTTTATTGATTGTGTTGAAACTATTATATATTTATCTCTAATCAACATTAGCCTATTGTATTTATTCTAACATATGGAGGGTAACATTAGAAGAATAATAGTCCACGATCATCATAAACAGAATTACCAGATTCTCCTCCACAGCGGATTGCTCGGTCTAGAGCCATGATGGTTGCTACAGCGCCATCAATCTTCTCTGTGGATTTTTCTTTGTCTGCTTTTATATTCCCAGCCGGATCAGTCCTAATGAAAATATTGTCTATCATCCACCTGAGAACAGGATGACCGCCATGAGCTATTTTTTCTTCTAGTGTGAGTTTCATCAATTCCTTTGTAGGTGGAGACATGTCTTTAAAACCCTGACCAAAAGGAACAACAGTAAAACCTAAATTCTCTAAGTTCTGTGTCATCTGCACTGCTCCCCAGCGGTCAAAGGCAATCTCCCTGATGTTATATTTCATTCCCAGGTCTTCGATAAAAGCTTCAATAAATCCATAGTGGACCACATTGCCTTCGGTGGTTAGAAGGAATCCTTGTTTTTCCCATACATCATAATTCACATGATCCCGTCTAACTCGTAGGTCAATGCTATCCTCTGGTATCCAGAAGTAAGGAAGGACTACATACTTATCATCTTCATCTTCTGGTGGAAAGACTAGTACAAAAGCTGTTATATCTGTGGAAGACGAAAGGTCCAGTCCTCCATAACAGACCCGACCTTTAAGTGATTCAGGATTAACTGGAAAAGCACAAGCATCCCATTTATCCATAGGCATCCAGCGAATGGCTTGCTTAACCCACTGATTTAATCTAAGTTGCCTGAAACTATTTTCTTCAGCAGGATTTTGTCTTGCGGACTCATAAGCCGCTTTTACTTTGTCCATACTGACAGTGATACCAAGGGATGGATTTGCTTTCTTCCATACCTTTGGATCTGACCAGTCATCTTCCAAGTCAGCGCCATAAATCACTGGATAAAAGGTAGGATCGGTTTTTCTACCATTCATAAAATCAAGAGCCTTTTGATGGACTTCCCAGCAGATACTGTTTTGATTATCCCCTGCAGTGGTGATTAAAAAATATAGTGGCTGCATCCTGGCATCACCACTTCCTTTGGTCATAACATCAAAAAGCTTTCTATTTGGCTGGGTGTGTAGCTCATCAAATACAACACCATGAGTATTAAAACCATGTTTATTTCCAACATCAGCAGAGAGTACTTGATAAATACTTCCAGTGGGTTGGTAAATAAGTCTTTTCTGTGAGTCCAGAATCTTTACTCGCTTGGATAAGGCTGGGCACATACGTACCATATCTGCTGCTACATTAAATACAATGGAAGCCTGATTACGATCGGCAGCGCAGCCATAAACCTCTGCACGTTCTTCGTTATCACCACAAGTGAGTAGCAGGGCAACAGCCGCCGCAAGCTCACTTTTTCCCATCTTCTTTGGTATTTCCACATAAGCAGTATTAAACTGACGATAGCCATCAGGTTTTAAGGTGCCAAAGAGATCCCGGATTATTCTCTCTTGCCAATCTATCAGTTCAAAAGGCTTTCCTGCCCAGGTTCCTTTGGTGTGAGAGAGGCATTCGATAAAACCTACTGCATAGTCCGCCATCTCTTTGCTATAATGGGAATCTTTCCCCATATAGACAGTGGGTTTATACTTTTTTAATTTTCGGATATGCGGACACCTCCTTACATAGTGACATAAAAAATAGACCCTAAGGTCTTCTATAACGAGGAAAAGAGCTATTACACCCTGTTCCTATGTAAAATATAATCTTGTTTTTAGCCTGTCGGTTTAATCTTCAATCGCAGTGTAGCGAGGATATTCGTAGCCTTCAGGATTGGTGAGTATCTTTTCACCGGTGTCTTTGTTAATGACCCTTATACATCGAAGCTCACCTTTTTCATTAATTCCTCCATCTGATTTCTTGATCCAAGGCTGGTCCTCTAGAAAATTACTGGTGAAATTTTGAAACTCTAGATCACCGAGCTCTACTTCTCGAACCACAGTGTAATCAGATCCTATTACGCCATCTTCCTTTGCTTCTTCAGTTGCTTCTTTTAGTTCCTTTATACTGTAGAACTTTCTACCAAATAATGCCTTCATTAGAATGCCTCCTCAGATCTTTCTTCGATTACTTTGCAGGAATCAACACCATAAACCACACTGAGGTTACTGCCATTGTCCCATTGAACCATTATGGATCCTATGTCACCCACGCCCCACACGGTGCCTTTTGTGCCCACAGGTGGTGCTTGCGCATCATCCATCCAAAGAAGCTCGACCCTGGCGCCAGCGGGATACTGCTTGCGCAGGTGAGCCAGTTTTTCTTTACTTATCGGTTTCACTAGGGGCACCTCCTTTGAATGCACTGCTGCCAGAAAGATTTTGAAGGAGAATCTTTCTGTGGGTTTTAAATTCTTCTCCGATAAATCCAAGGCGGAGGAGGAAGCACCTAAATGCGTATTTCTCATTGTCGACTTCTTTCTCTTTTACGGTGATCCTCTTTTGAGTTTTCGCCATCTCACAAAGCTTCGTGATGAACTCCGAGTAGGCTTTTATCTCATCTGGATTTGGCAACTCTGAAAACCAAGGGAAGCTAATGCGTTCTTCATCGTCTTCAATGGGAAGGGCATCTACACCCAGTGCCTTTTTAATAAGATTTCCTTTAGCTCCTATGAGTCTCTTAAGTTTCTCCAAGTCCTCATCGGAAAGAGAGTCTTTTGGTATCTGGATGATGAGCCCAGTTTCCTCAGGTTCTGCTGCAGCAGGAGCTGGTTCTTCTACTTCAGCTTCAAAGCCTGCATCTGAAAGGTGTTGCATTAGCGACTTGATATCCTCTGGTGCCACTTCACTGTCATAGTTTAGCTCTCCATCTTTTCCAATGTTGTAAGGACCAACTTGGTAAGCGCAGGATGGAACACCCAGGTACTTTGAGGAAAACTCAGTGATTTGGCTAATGAGATTCACCAGCTTTTTACGTTCTTGTCCACTTACGTTGTAATTAATATTCATAATACTTGACCTCCTTTTTATTCTTACTACATATATCACTCTAAGTGATGTAAATAGCAAGTCTATCTTTCGATAGTTCTCTTATTTATTTTCTAGGAGGTCACTATATCGGTATTCTTTTCCATCACGAATAAGGTAAACTTCATCTGCTGATTCAACACTCGAAATAAACCTTTCAACAATTACATCGCAGAACTTCTCATCAAGCTCAATGGTGTGACAAATTCTCTGGGTTTGTTCACAGGCAATAAGCGTACTACCTGAACCGCCAAAGGGATCCAGGACGATGCAGTTACTAAGACTTGAATTAAGAATTGGATGAGCCACAAGCGCCACAGGCTTCATTGTTGGATGAGATCCATTCTTCTTAGGTTTTTCAAATTCCCATATAGTCGTTTGCTTTCTATCAGCATACCACTTATGCTTGCCTTTTTTCTTCCAGCCAAAGAGCACCGGTTCATGTTGCCACTGGTAAGGAGACCTACCAAGAACTAGAGATTGCTTTTTCCAGATGCAGGTGCCTGATAGATAAAAACCAGCATCTGAAAAGGCTTTTCTAAAGTTAAGCCCCTCTGTATCTGCGTGAAAAACATAGATAGAGGAATCCTGGGCCATCACAGCTTCCGTATTAGCAAAGGCAGCCAGTAGGAAATCGTAGAAAGCAGAATCGCCCATGTTATCATTTTTAATTTTTCCAGCAGACCCTTCGTAGTTCACATTGTAAGGGGGGTCTGTCACCACCAAATTTGCTTGCTTTCCATCCATAAGGATCATGAAGGTTTCAGCCTTGGTAGAGTCACCGCAAGTAAGTCTATGGGGTCCGAGCTTCCAAACGTCACCAAGTTTTGTCATAGCTGGTTTTTCAAGCTCGGCATCCACATCAAATTCATCATCATGAATGCCATCCTTCAAGGAATCTTTAAATAGATCATCCAGCTCAGAGGGATCAAAACCTGTAAGGGAAACATCAAAGTCTGCACCCTGCAGGTCAGCAATAAGTAGGGCCAGTTTATCCTTATCCCAATCACCGCTGATTTTATTAAGAGCAATGTTGAGAGCCTTTTCTTTTTCTTCATCCATTTCAATAACTACGCACTCAACTTCATCCATTCCCAAATCAAGGAGCACTTTTAATCTCTGGTGGCCACCTACAACTCTTCCAGTAGTCTTATTCCAGATAACAGGTTCGACATAGCCAAACTCTTCAATGGAGCGCTTTAGCTTTTCGTATTCTGCATCCCCAGGCTTTAAGTCCTTACGTGGATTATAGTCAGCGGGGATGAGGTTTTTAGTCTTCAATTTTTCGATCTTCATATCTTTCCGCCGCCTTTCTTAAATTCAAGTTAAAGTCTACATTCTCCCAGGGGAATAGACAGGAATTAAAATGTCCATAGGTTGCTGTATCGGAGTAAATTGCATTTCTAAGTCGCAGCTTTTCGATAATGGCCGCTGGACGTAGATTAAAGGTTTCTAGAACAACCTCACATAAATGCTCATCACTGATTATTCCAGTTCCAAAAGAGTTAACACTGACTGCCACTGGATTTGCTTTTCCGATGGCATAAGAAAGAGCGACCTCACATTTATCAGCAAGCCCGCTCCAAACAATATTCTTTGCAATGTATCTGGCCATATAGGCGCCGCTCCTATCTACCTTGGTTGGATCCTTTCCACAAAGTGCGCCTCCACCATGAGAAGCTAACCCACCATAGGTATCAACCATGATCTTTCTTCCTGTAAGTCCTGTATCAGCAGCAGGGCCACCTTCCACAAATCGTCCTGACGGATTGATGAGAATTTCCGTATCATCATCCAGCGGGAAATCTTCAAAACACTGCCAGAGAACATTGTTTAAGATATCTGATTCTAGTTTCTCCATTGTTTTATCCTTGTAATGCTGAACAGATACCACAACTGTTTTAATGCAAATAGGTTTATCGCCATTGTACTCAATAGTGACTTGAGCCTTTCCATCTGGCAGAATCCCCTTGATGATTTTACCTTCGCGACATTCATCAATGCGCTTAACAATTCTATGAGAAAGAAGTAGTGGCAAAGGCAGCTTTTCTCTTGTTTCATTTGTTGCATAACCATAAACAGTGCCTTGATCGCCAGCACCGATAGAACCATATGGGTCTATAATTCCATTTCTTACTTCAAGAGCCGTATCCACGCCAGAAGCAATATCTACACTTTGATGATGTACAAACACAGATACTCTAAATTTCCTTGGGTTATATCCAACTTTACGAAGTACATTTTTTACAATGAGACGAATATTTATTTTTTCGCTGCAGGTGATCTCGCCCGCCACGATAATCTTACCCTTAGTAGCCATAACTTCACAGGCTACTCTTGAGGCCTTATCTTTTCGAAGGCATGCGTCTAAAATACTGTCTGCAATTAAATCACAAAGCTTATCAGGATGTCCCTTACATACACTTTCTGCAGTTTTATAATTTTTACTCATTTCATAATCTCCAATCTATATTATTTTCCCCTTCGAGCAGAAAGAAGTTTTTCCATCACATCATCTTGGGGATTTGCTCCTTTGTAATCACCAGTAGAGTTTTCTTTTACAATCTGAAATATCTCAAGCCACAAACGATTGGTCTGGTTCATGTAGTTTTGACCTATAGAAACGTAAGGACTTTGAATAGCATTTCCAGTAGTAGGGTGCTTGGCAAGAAATCCATACTCCGTTATAGCTTCTTCACACTGAATCCAACGGGCAACACTCATAGCATATCGCTCTAAGAGCTGGGGAGAAACTAGGGCAGAACACCCACGCTTATCAAGCCACTTCCATGTTGTTTTATAAATTTCACCTGCGACCAGAGCTTTACCATCTTTTTGTATAGCTTCAAGCATTTTATTTGGTTTTGGCATTTCTTGTCCTTCAAGATCTGCAGTATTTGAAAACTCCATAACGGTGAGTTTCCTACCGCCCAGGTTACCTTCAGATATTTTATCAGCTAGCGGCTTCTTTTTTGCCCCTGCACCAATACGAGGGCCGCCTCTATTTGTACCATCTTTTGCCAATAATCACACCTCCTTTTTGGGGATTGGCCTATACCCTTGTTTGATTCTGCGTTTTTTCACACGATGCCCCAGCCCGCTGTCCAGAATTTTTAGTCGTAGGGATTTTACCTCCCCCACCGGTCGCCACTCTCAGCAGTGATCTTTGAGTGGCAAGACTTACAAAGGGCCATCAGGTTACTGGTTTCATTGCCACCACCTTTTGATAAAGGGAGGATGTGGTGGACTTCTTCTGCAGCTTTAATCCTTCCGTTCTTTTCACACTCCTCACAAAGAGGATGAGCTTTGATATAGCGGTCTCTTATTCGTTTCCAGGCCCTGCCGTATCTTTTATTGGACTTAGGATCTCGTTGGTACTGGTTGTAACGCTTCATAACAATCTTTTTATGTTCACTGCAGTACTGTCCACTGTCTGATAGTTTGCTGCAACCGGGGTAGGCGCAGGGTCGTTTAGGTTTATATGGCACTGCTTCACCTCCTTTTGGGCATAAGAAAAGCCCTGCAGGTCGAACCCACAAGGCTTAAGTTTATTCTTTTTGCTAATTATACTATAACACAAAGGTGACTGTGGTATCTTGTTGCAAAGTGTTGCAAAGTGTGCAAATTATATTTTAATTGGGACATCTGGAAGCACTGCATGTTTAAGGGCTGCATTGTGCCACCTATAAACCGTTGTCCTGTCAGCATCAAGTGCATCGCCTATTTGCTCCCAGGTAAAGTTATGAACGTAGCGGTAGCGTAGAACCATGCGTCCATCAGTATTAGACACTTCATTGATGACAAATCTAATCTGTTCTTTTAGGGCTATAAGATTATCTACTTCCGCATTGATCCTTCTTTCCAAATCCATGATTCTTTCCACGCACCTTACAAATTTTGCTTCTTCGCATCTTGAAGTTTGAACTCTTTCATCCCAACTAGGTGAGGATACACTTGTTGCCATTTCTCTTAAACTTTCCATTTCCTCAATGTTTGATTGGATTCTTTTATCTAGCCTATAGGCCTGATGCAGGTATTCTTTTATTTTCATTCACTTACCTCCGATCTTATTTTTTCGATTAGGAAATTCCCATCAACAGAGGTAAGTTCTCTATACCAACTGGAGCGAAAGAACCTCTCCACCTCTTTTATAATCATCTTTGCTGGCTCATAATTAGATCTTTTTTCAAGTTTATTTAAAGCCCATCTATAATCTTTAACTGCCATTAAAATTATGGCATTTGCTAAATTTTCATAAGGATCAGTCACCTTTTCACCTCCAGTTTAGCTTTCACTGCCTCAATTAGAGAGTTTTGAGTTTTTTCTTTTTTACTCAGGGCAGCCATCACATTTTCATCAATGGTACCCTTAGCTATAATGTGGTGAATGACAACCGTGTTCTTTTGCCCCTGTCTGTAGAGACGAGCATTGGTTTGCTGGTAAAGTTCTAGAGACCAGGTCAGACCAAACCAGATCAGGGTGGATCCGCCACTTTGAAGGTTAAGTCCATGTCCTGCACTTGCTGGATGAATAACAGCTATGGGGATATTCCCTTCGTTCCACTCTTTTATATCTTTTGATGACTTTAGCTGCCTTACAGTAAATCTCTTCTGAATGCGTTCCAGATCATGTTTGTACCAATAGGCCACAAGAACAGGTTTACCGTTGGCCCCTTCAATTAGATCTTCAAGGGCATCAAGTTTTCTATCATGAATGACATGCGTCTTGTTCTCGTTATCATAGACAGCGCCATTCGCCATTTGAAGAAGCTTTCCTGAAAGGACTGCAGCATTTATAGCATCTATCTCACTATCACCTAACTTAGTGACCATGTCTTCTTTAAAGCTTGAATACACCTTCAACTCCTTTTCATTCATAGAAACCGGCACCTTGTTTATGACGCATTCTGGCATTTTAAGATAATCGATAGATTTCATGGAAATGGTGATGTCCGATATTTGCTCATAGATTTTATCTTCTGCTCCTGGTATGGGCTTATATGAAAAGATGATCTGACCATTTCGTTTATCCGGTTTAAAGTATGCATTTCTATAGTGGGTTATATATCTACCGAGTCTTTGGCCCATATCAAGAATTCGAAACTCTGCCCATAGGTCCATAAGTCCATTTGTTGAAGGTGTTCCAGTAAGCCCTACTATTCTTTTTACTTTGGGCCTTACTTTTAAAAGACTTTTAAAGCGCTTAGCACTATAAGATTTAAAGGATGATAATTCATCAATAACCACCATATCAAAATCAAAAGGAATGCCACTTTTACTTATAAGCCAGTCTACATTTTCACGATTAATAATATAAACCATGGCCCTTTTCATAAGAGCTTCTTTTCTTTCTTTTTCAGTTCCCACTGCTACTGAGTAGGGTAAGCCTTTTAGATGGTCCCATTTTTTGATTTCTGCAGGCCAAGTATCTCTAGCGACTCTTAGGGGAGCTATAATCAGTACTTTTCTGATTTCAAATCTATCAAGGCATAGATCAAATATTGCAGATAAGCTTATCACGCTTTTTCCAAGACCCATTTCAAGAAAAACCGCAGATATTGGATGGGATAAGATAAAATCCATTGCATAGCTTTGATACTCATGAGGATTGTATTTCATCAAGCACCCCTCCAATCTGATCTACACCATCAATGCAGTAGACCAAAAAACCTAACGCTTCCAGTTGCCTTTTTCGTCTTACCTGCAGAGGCCGCATCTTTTTACCCGGTGCTTTTAATTCAACAAAGGCCATTCTTGCCATGGGAAGAAGTACAATCCTATCTGGCACACCATCAAACCCTGGACTAGTGAATTTAAGGGCCATACCTCCCATAGCTTTTACTGCTTTTACTAGTTTTTGCTCTATATATTTTTCAGTCATTTTTTTTCCTCCCATCTGACACAAGAATCACAAGTTCACAACTATTCCCCTATATTTACTTACGCGCGTGCGCTCACAGGTATTTACTATGTGCTTTTAAGAAAAAGCATTTTGAATATAAGGGAAAATCTTGTGTTGTGTTGTGTTCATCATTTCCCGTATTGGTAGAGTCGTTGCCTGCCATAAATCGGCAAACGCTTAATACTACTGGTACGTTCCCAACCAGGAATCTGGGCCATAAGGGCAGCAATCTGGTAGCTATCTGTAGCCTTTAACTCTGAAAGGTTCCTATTAAGACATTCGCACCATATCTCAGCATTGCTTACCTCAGTTCGGGTAATCGTCCCAGTACGCTCTAAGCTTCCAAACTCACTGCCATTTAGGTAGTTGCGGCGGGAGTATAGATCCATGCTATCCCAGTCATCTGGTAATTTTGTATTCAGGTACTCTTCCACCATACCAACACGCTCATCAGCTTCCATGGCACCCTTTTGCGCTTTTTCAGCTTCCTCTAGAACGTCTCCCTCCAGATACAGCTTTTCACCTGACTTCCATATTTCTTTGGCTTCCGCCCAGAACTGGCGCCTATATTCTTCAGTGAAGTACCAAGACTTTTTCTGTTTTTTCTGGTGAACTTTTATAATCCAGAAGCGTCGGTTACCTGTAATATCACGAAGGTATCCACGCTCACCATTAACTGTTGCGATGATGATGCACTGCCTTGGATGACTTTCAACTACTCTGCCATAAGATGGCCTGTACTTATCATCTGATGTGGAGAGGAATGCCTTTACTTTTTCAATGTCAGCTTTTTTCATACCGGCAAGTTCACCAATCTCTACCACCCAGAAGCCTTGAAGTTTCTCAGCACCTGATTTATCGTCCATATCAGTAAGAGACAAGGTTTCTGAATAATAATCTGATGAGACTAGGTCTTTTACAATAGTACTTTTTCCAATACCCTGATCTCCATCAAGCACAGGTACGCAGTCGAATTTAATGCCTGGAACATAAATACGAGCTACTGCAGCTGCAAAGGTCTTACGAGTCACAGTGCGGATATATTCCGTATCATCTGCTTTTAGATATTTAATAAAGAGATCTTCCACGCGTTTTACACCATCCCAAGCTGGCAGCGCATTTAGATAATCCCTAACTGGGTGGAACCGCCTGTCATCAGCTACTTTTGTAAAAGCCACATCATGGTTTCTACTTGAGAATGGAAGGTAGCGGATATCAATAACCGACTTAAGCTGGGCTGTATCAGCATCTCTCCAGAAAGCATTGCCTTCTGGTCTTCCCCAAGGAAGTGGACCCTTCACCTGGATTCGATTGGCCATCTCGTTAAAGGCAAAGCCCCTAAAATCAGGATCGTTATTAAGAATTAGGTTTAAGTTGTAGACGCTATTTTCCAGCACTTGGCTTCGGGGCTGGTATCTAAGTTTCTTCGTCCAGTCTCCATCAATATTTTCAAAGTCCACTTCCGCTTCAGTTAATCTTTCAGCAGTAGCTTGCTTTTTCACGTCTTCATCCTTCATGGCAAACTCGCACATTTTTTTAAAGGATGCTTTATCATCACCATCTCCAAACTTATGAGTACGAACAATATCAAAGGCGTTACAAAGAACTAAATATGCAGGGTCTTTGGCATGGTGACTATAAACGAATTTACCACCTTCAATAATTTCAACACCAGCCATGCTGCTTGACTCAGTAAGGTGGTATCTATTTCCATTTTCTGTAGGCTGGTATATATCGTGAAGAAATTTATCTAGTGCTTTTGTTATAGGGAAATAGACCCTGTTAAAAAGTCCGACAATACCGTCCTTTTCAAGAGGATCTTCCACCTTCTTATAGCTTGCTGTGTTGGCCTTACTCTCCCTAGATGATGTGGGCAGTCTTGTAGGGTCTGTCCACTGGGGATGAGCTGTTAATATTTCATCTGGATCAAGCCAGGCCTTATCCACTTCTTTATAAACAAAGTGTCCATTTGAAGATGTGCTGGGCCAATACATCAGCTGATTAGGTTGATAGGAGCATTCATCAAAGTTGTCCATGCCAAGCATCTCTGCCAGATATCTTGAAACTGCAACAAATTCTTCAGGCGTCACATCTCTTGTTAGTGGGAAAACCAGCCTGACTCTTGGACTGTCTTCTGTACTGCTGTGTGTGGTATACAGGGCCGATGTATAGGGCGCTCTAGACTCATAATTATCTAGAAAGTCTTTATCAATCTTGTCCCCATCTAGGGCAATCATAGAACGCAGGTCTACCGCGTCAATTTTTCTTCTCCCATCCTTTAACTCACCAGCAACAAAACCTCCATGATCCTTGGCATTGTCCTTTTGTGATTTACTGAACTTGGCATATTCTTCAGCAGACTCCGTTGTTCTAATAGGAACTTTTAATCTTTCCTTTAAATCTTCAAAGGTGATTGTTTTATTGACCCATTTCTTTGCTTGCCGGCTATTTCCGTAGGCAATGGCTAGATTACGCACTTAGCATCCACCTCCTCAAAATCTTTATTGAAATATCTAACACGCTGCTTTCGTTTATTTGCCTTTTCTATTTCAATACGCATACCTCTTGAAATGGTGTCACCAAGAACCCATACTTCCTGGCATTTACCCATAAGGATGATGTCCATGAAAATGGCGAGTTCTCTTTCTTCTTCATTTGTATCATCCATAAACTGCGGAAACATAAGATGCGGAGCCAGAGGAATATTCCCCTTTTCTAAGGCAAAACGACAAAATTTCTGTGCACGTTTAACATTTCCTTCGATATCTCCACTAAAGGGTGAACATATATATACAAGAGGTCTAAAGGCGGGTTTTAATGCAGCCTTCTCGTCTTTAGTAATATTGGTGAGCGCTTCAAAAGGAGTCGGGTCATGGTAGCCTTCTGAATTATATTTATTTATGCTCATAAGACTTGCCTCCCCTCTTAATTTTTTTGCTGCACGATTCACAGTATACTGCTGTGCCAAAAAGATCACTCTCACCATCGCTTAGAATTACCCCTATATCTACAGAGACCTCAGTGCCACAATTAGGGCAGTAGCAAAATACATTTTCATCTGTAATTTCTACAGTTATCTCCATGGAATCATTAAGTCTTTCTTTCACATAAAACATAGTAGCCCTCCTTAGTTCTTTTCTAATTGTGTCTTGTACCATTCCAGATGACGCTTGCGCTGCTGATAGTCTGGAACAGCTACCAATAGACCAACATCAACTTTTTGCAAAGCTTCTAGCATCGTAATCTGCTCATCAGATAAATATGGTCTGATGCTTTTTCCTTTTTCAATTCCATTTGCCAATCTAAATTGCTTAGCTGACATTCCTACAACGATGCGATTTAACATGTCACATTCATTACTAAAGTGATATGGCTTTGGATTTTCATGCAGCAATTTTATGTTTGCTGTTAATAGTGGAAATTCTTGTCTTGCAGACACAAGGGTTTTAATGAAACTTTCCATCTCGTTGAACCTACGAATATAAAGCTCTTTAAACTTCATTGCTTTTTGCCCTGTGTATCCCATGACCAGCATTGTGAAACCATCACGAGTCATGAAATAGCAAGGTAGCTTTCTACCTGTACTGTCCTTGTAGAAACTTGACTTAAAATTAGAGTGAATAAAATTTTCACTCAGCCCAGATTTGGGCTCAGTAATTCTTGTAATATCTCGCAGGACGTGTTTGTGTTGTTTTTCAAAGAACTCTGCTACAAATAAACTGTCAACTCTTGCCGTATCATGGGTGTCGGCAAATACACCATATTTGTCTTTAGGTATTAATTCTCTCATCAGAATTACCTCCTTAATTTTTTTGAAGGTTTTGACCCTTCTAAGTGGTAGCCTTAGGAAGAAGTCAAATCTGACGGTTTTTATATTCTTTTTGAAGTTTTATTGTTGCCCGCTTTAATTTCTGAGTGATATTATTTTCATCAGCTCCTATAGTTCTTGCATATTCACGTATAGAAATGCCATTTATGCGAACTGCAATAAAAGCATCTGCCCACTCTGGTTTCTTAACTAAGACTTCTCGGATCCACCCAGTGATTTCTTCATTTTCATAGTCTCTACTTCGTGAATCTTCATCAGATGAAGTGCACAGATAGTCCATAATGTTAAAGGATTTATCATCTGGTTCTGCCTGGATATATCCTGCTTTGCCGTTCATTTTCTTCATCTTAGGAGTAGCATCGATATGTCTGGTTTCTCTTCTCCAACCGTTGTATTCACGCTTGTTGATAAGGTCAAATACTTCTTGTACCGTTTCACAGCGTTTAACCTCATCTTTCTTTTCAGGCTTAGCCTCCGCAAGACGCTGCTCATAGTCGATGTCTAGCATTAAGCTGTAATCACCATCTGGGATTTCGATGGTGGTGTAGAACTTGTGGCCGTTTTTGATGTTGTCTTCATACAGTACTTTAATCTTCATTTTGTACTCCTTTCCGTCCGGGCATTGACGGCGGAGTACAAAAAGAGCCTGTGGCGAAGATGACCACAGACTCCACGTGTCCAAAATTGGGCGCAGGAAATCACGGTGGGTGCATCTTCATTCCAAACACAGTCTTTATCACTGTGTTCTGAACTCTTATGCATCCCGCCGTCCTAATGCGCATCTCGGACATTGAGATTGATTTTCAGGAGGTTTGTCTCCTGTTATGGTAATGATAATACTTTTGCTCTTTTTGCCCGTTGAACAAACTTCAACGGTAAAAGAACATTATTTACTGCTTCTATTCTTGATAACTATCAAATTGCTATGAAATCGCACATTATTTGGTTAATATCCGTTGAAGAAAGTTCAACAAAAATAATTTTGAGCAAAAAAAAAAGACCAGACTTTGTTTAAGTCTGATCTTTCATAGAATATATTTATTTCCGCATCGGAGGTTGATGAATTAAATAATGATAGGTTTGTTCCTTTAGTTCTTCATAGATATCATCATAATCAGTTGCCCATTTCAAATGCAGAAGAGTATCATATATGCCATTCTCTTGACCTTTTTTCCCCGGTATTTCGGAATTTAAAGATATCTCAGCAAGTTGCAGCATCTTGTTACTAACGCGAAATGGAATACTTATGCCCAAACACGTAGAAACAACATTAAGTTTTGTGAGGTTTGCACTCTTTCTTAGGTTACTAATAGTATTATTATCTAACCCCGTAGTAGACTTTAACAGTCTTACAGAATAATTACATATATGCTTGCTCATCAGTTTTTTAAGTGCATTTCCAAAGTCAAGTCCACTTATGGCTATCAACATTTCATTTGATATTTCATTTACAAGCCCATATTGAGTTAATAAATCTTCACTAATTTCATCATAGTAATTAAAAGACTTGCTCGCCATAGCCGCAGGCAATGTTATATAATGCAATTCTCCTGTTTCATCATCAACTACAAATTGAAGGAAACACTCTTCCTCATGCTCTTTTGCATAATTTGTAAGAAATATTCTTCCATTCTCATCACGTTGTATATATTTGCTATCGTAGATACAAAGCTTGTCTTCTACATATGCAAAACAATCTGTCTCTAACATACAAGCCAATGCATTACTTTTTGAATAATAACTATTCAGCGTTGCACTCTTCACAGAAGATACACTGGATTTTCCTTTCATTTTTTCTTCTGTTAATACAACCCCTACTTTTTCACTATGTTCAATTTCCTTTTTTTCTTTTATACCTTCATTATCATCAACATTATTATAAGGATCCTCTCCACCAGTCAAGAGGAAATGTCTCAAGTATCGATCTATATACATAGCGAGCCTTGATTCTTTATAGTTGTCCTCTTTAACCATTAAAAAGAATGACCTTGCTTTTTGAGGGTCAACAGTAGCTTTTAATTCATCAAATTTCCCGTGAGCCTCTATGGTTTCTTTTGTGACTTTTCTTTCTAACATTTCATGAAGAAGTTTTTCATAGCATCCAAGTCTTCTTACGACACGTTTAATTCTTTCATTTTCTGCACTTTTCATCATTTCTGAGATATACTCTCTAAACGATTTACCTGGAATAATACTAATATTTCCGGCCTGAATATCGTGGATGAAAATATTTGCATACTTTTGTTCTTCTTGAGATAGCATAGAAAATGACTTATGAAGTTCTTTAAGCGTCTTATCAAAAGATTCAGCGTCATATTCACTTTGGATCAACTTCATGAATTTCTCAAATCTAGAATTCATATAGTCTGCATCAATTTTTTCAGTATCATATTCCGTAATATGTGTGTCTATTTCATACGGAACGTCTCCACCAGGCCCACTTCCTCCACCTTTAGCCAATTCTTTATATCTAGCAAGAAGAATATAGTAAGTCATTTCATCAAAATGCATCACAATACTATTACCATCTTCATCATCATATGTTTGTTGACTCCAAATAAAACCTTGTATTATAGCTGCCTCTAAATGAGTAGAAAATTGCTTAAATAGCTTAGCAAATTTAGCTTTAACCGAAGTCTCATCTGGTAATCTATCAAAATCAGTAACTCCTGCATTTTTAAATAATATCTCTATCTCATCGTATAAAAAATTCATATTCCTTAGATTATTTGGTAATTTATCAACAAATAAACCTGTTGGAATATCCCCTGAATACGCTTTTACTGCAGCTTCAATATTTTTCTCCATAGTATTTGGACGTCTATAATACTTAATGATACCAAATGGTTTCTCCGCAAGATTATACAAACGATTAGTTCTTGAAAAGGCCTGAATTAAGTTCTCATACTCCATTACCTTATCTAAATACAACGTGTTAACCCATTTAGAATCGAATCCTGTCAGCATCTGATTTACAACAATAACTATATCAATTTGCTCATCCCGAGTAATTCGATCGTAAGGTTTTTTATGAGCCAATCTTAAGCTAACATCTTTTCTGAATTTATCATATGAAGGAATAGTAAACGACTGTGAGAATTTGGCATTATAGTCTTCTAAAATTTCAACAATTCCATCCTCTTTTTCTAGAGAGCCACCACCTTCATTATCTATAGTAGGATCAAACACTGCTGTAATAGATAATTCAGGCATTTCTGCTTTCATTAGTCTATAGTAAGCAACAGCCTCAGGAATACCACTCGTAGCAAATATTGCATGAAATTTTCTTCCGCGACTATAAATAGTCCACTTTTTCTTAATATCTGTGATAACGCCATCTCTATATTCTGGAGTTTGATACTGTTCATTTGGTATAAAGTCTTCTATACCTTTAACCCATTTTCCATCAATGTTCTCACCATACATCTTGATTTGAGACGAATCCATATATTTAAAAAACATCTTCTCTTTTTGAGGGTCACCCATAACTTCTTCCACCGTGGACGCTTTAGCCTTTTCAAGAGCAACCACTTGTCTTAAATCAGAATCATCATAGATTTTTACCATATATGGGTCAAATCCTAAAACATTTTTATCCCTGATGCCATCGGCTAAAGTATAACGATGAATTTCATCCCCAAATATCGTTGGCGTTGTACTATCTTTCTTTATGTTAACATCTTGAATAGGAGTACCGGTAAAACCAAATATTATTGAATTCTTAAATGTATTCTTAATAGTCGTAAGCATTTCACCAAAAGTAGAACGGTGACATTCGTCAATTATGATTGCTATCCGTTTTGATTGTATTATCTTTAAATCAGCTTTATTTAGTTCCAGTGCCTCCTCAGAAATATTACTTAACTTTTGAATCGAGGTTACTATTAGAGTATTATCTAAATCATCACTTCTAAGCTTTGAAATAAGTATATCTGTATTCTCAGTAGCTTGCACAGATTCTGTTTTATTCGAAAATGACCTATACTCTTTTAAAGACTGAATTCCTAACTCTTTTCTATCAACCAAGAAAATAACCTTATCTGCATCATGCGAACTTGCAATTAGCTGGGCTGATTTAAAACTAGTCATAGTTTTGCCAGATCCAGTAGTATGCCATACATGACCACCTAACTGGTTATTATCTTTCCAGTTCTTTTTCGCAACCATATCAGCAATACCAATTGCTGCATAGTACTGATAACTTCTCATTACTTTCAATGTACCTTCATCAGCATCAGCAATAGTATAAAACCCAATAAGCATGTGAGCCATTGGAATGTTTAGCAACTTAGATATTACTTCATCCCATTTATTGATTGGCTGATTATTAAAATTTGCCCAATGAAAATAGAACGCTTTATTAAACTTCATACCTTCTCCTGGATTGGCAAAATAAACAGCTTCTTCTGGTTGCATTGCAACGAATACCTGTATTAATGAAAACAGGCCTCTAAAGACACCTTCGTGGGAATATTTCTCGATCTGATTATACGCTTCGCTAACAGGTATCCCACTTTTTTTTAATTCAATATGAATAACTGGCATACCATTTATCAATAGCATCAGATCTCCACGCCTATTATTCAGTATCGGTGATTTCGTAGGGAAATCCGGCTGCTGTACGATTTGATATCGACTTTCACCGTATGCGATTTCTTGTCTATCATATATTTTCAAACTAATCTCTTTACCAAAGTGCTCCTTGTCATCTGGATTATCTCTTTTAATAGCCACGCTTTTTCCATTTATAAAGCCGTTTAACTTGATAGGAGATTGCAACAGATTTATCTGCTCCATAATCTGTTGCATTTCTCCATCTGTCAACGGACATTCATTTAGTCTATCTTTCTGGCGATTATTATTAAACAATATCTCAGCCCAGTTTTTTAATAGATCTTTTTCCGAAGGATGCCTAATTACTTCTGATTCCCAACCACATTCTATCAAGGCTTTTATTACCGCTTCTTCAAAATCTGTTTCTTTATCAAAATACAATTTCATCCCCCCCCCTAAACAAACATTCTTTCCATACACGACGACTTGATATTTCTTAACTTCTCAACTTTACGCTGTTGGAGTGTAATGAGATCATCTAAATAACTAAAATATTCAGCAATCCGTTTTTGTTCTTGATAATCTTTTGAAATTAAAATCTCAATATCACTCAAAGCTGGATATTTTAAGTTCCAGTTGTCAGATGTTATCCCCTGTGAATTAATTTGAAACTTTTGAATCATATCAGGACGTTTGAATAAATAAGAAATACACTTTGAGTCAACCCCCGCATTTGGAGCAAGCACTGTATAAGCTGGACTAACTATACCTTCATATGGAGAGTATCCACTAGCCCCTTGCCACATTCTCATAGAGTTATATGCTATGTCTCCAACGCATACCTTTTTATACTTTGATTTATCATCATTAGAATTATCATGCCTTCCAAGTTCTGAAAATTTCTTAACTCCATTATTTATAGTCACTGAAATCAATTCTCCATCAGGCATACTTTCAACTCTCTCTGAAAAACACTCTCCAAGCTTACGTGTTTCCCAAGTATCATTAAATCCGCTAAATCTAACTTCTGGCACACTTTCACCCTCAATAGGAAACATTTTGTCCAACATAGATTTTTTTACAATGATTAATTTATCAAGCTTGCGATATTGAAGGGTTATAAGGTCGTCTAGGTTAGAGAAAAAGGTCGCGACCTTCTTTTGTTCTTCAATATTTGGGGGATAGCAGATATAAGTATTTGTTAGTGCTGATTTTGAAATCGAATTTACTTTAGTCCCCTGCATCAAAGGTAAAAGCTGATCATGATATGAGTCTGAATTCATATAATACCCTAAATACCCAGATGCAAATTTTACACTTGGTCTGCATGGTATTGTATGTAGTCCTGATAATATCTTTTCATTGTTAAAACCAATGATTTCACAACATTTCCCAACCGATTCATCTTCGGCAGCATCAGCAATAATTACATCACCATTTTCTAAATAAGAAGTGAGATATTTATCTAAAGAGTTATTATCTATAATCTTTGGTATTAGAGCTTTATTTACATCTAAACATTCTCCATATTCAACTAAAATATCACCATAGTGAACATTTAATACTTCTCCATTTTCATAACTCAACTGTGCTCTTGAGAATGAATTATTCTGTAAATGATAAAATACATTTTCAAACTCATCCTGTTTCCAATCATCAGTAAAACCTTTAAATCTGATTTCAGGCATTATTTTATTTTTAGTCATCACTCTACCCCCAAAATCTTCTTTAATTCTGATAATCCTTCAATGTCATAGGTATTACCAACAAGCTCATCAAACATATTTGATAATATTTCACTTTTGTTTTCGATTTGATTTTCAATGTCAGAAAAGGTAGTGCTATACTTGTCATATAAATGAATTACTTTACTAATCAATTCTTCAATAATTTCATCTGGAATAGCAAATATTGAATCTACTAATGGCTTTATCCATTTCAATTCTAGAAGATACAGAGACTTGTCTTCATCTAGATTTTCAATAGTTTCTTTAGTTTTAATGTGAAGATCTTCTGATTTCTGTTTTAGATCTTTTTTTGCCTGTTTTTCTTCTTCCATAAGAGATAATACAGTCATTATTTTATATTCAAATGTATCTTCTGGGAATTCATATGATCTTTGTAATTCCATTATTCTATTTCTAGCGGAGCCTTTCTTATATGTCCCATCAGCACCTTGCTCAATTAAATGCCATTTAACTACATCACAATTATTTATATAATCCAGCTTTTCTTTTTTCTTAGAGAGTTCCAAATATTTTTTTAACGCATTGATTTCATCACTTTCCACATCACTAAGGGCTTCTGCAACAAAACTCCTAACTTCTTTTACTACAAAAGCATCGTTAGTATCATTTAGCACACTGCTATCTCTTTCTTCTGCGTCAAGTGAATCGATAATCTCTGCATACGAAGAAGTGATTTCCATTAACCTTTTTTCTATCGCGTGAATCTCATTAAAGTCTTCTGTAAGAATCTCTCTTTGAACTAACTCAAAAGGTAATATATGTCCCTTCCATCCATCTTGTACTTCTGGAACTTCATCGTCGTTAGCTTCTTTCTTTTTCTGAATCATGTTAGGGTCAACTTGATTGATAACCTCAAATCCTTCTGTCTGAATCATTTCCAAATCTGTAGAAATCACATCCCAATTATCTGAAAGTATCTGATACGCTTTATATTTATCTGCAATTTTCACATTCTCAATTCTTGCGAAAATATCTTCGCTTAACTTTTCTTTCTCATGTTCAGGAGATACATCAAGAATTTCTTCAATTAAATCATTTTTAAGGTTTTCATAAAAATCACTAAACGCATTTGAGAATACTCTCTTATAATTTTCCAACGATACATGAGATTTAATGGCTGTTCTAATATCATCACATTTTACAGATAAATATTCATCAGAAGTTTTCTCAAAAATTGCATCTTTGAGTTTTGGAAAGGCCTCCCAATACTCAACTAATTGGTCTACTTCCTTTACAGGTATTCCTCCAAACATAGTTGCATGAATGTCCCAACTTTCTGCAGGTTCTAAACAATTAATATAACGAGGAATATTAAGGTTATAATCGTTTTCTCTAATGGCTCTCTTCGTTACAAGAGCAGAATACTTTTCTCCCCCTGTGTTAGAATAGTTGTCATATAGATGTTATAATAATTGTGAGTAAAGAAAGGATGACAATCTATATGAAAAATAAGAGCTATAATAAAGAATACATTGAAGATATATTAAGGCAAATATCTCCGCCAATAAATAAAAAAGTATCACAGGTATCTAAGGAAACAGGAGTATCTACAAACACTATCTATGGGTGGAAGAGAAAAGCTAGAATAGAAGGCAAATTAATACCCAATAGTAATCCTAATCGACTTAAGAGATGGAGAAAAGAAGATAAACT
>NZ_JHVL01000022.1 GCF_000620125.1 Clostridiisalibacter paucivorans DSM 22131
CGTCCAATATCCAAGGTCTTCATCGCTGTGATAAATCCTTCATTAACATTTCCCAATATATCTGATTTATGTACCCTTACATTTTCCAGTATTACATCACTTGTGGGGCAGCCTATCATACCTAATTTCTTCTCTGGCTTGCCTGTGGAAACCCCTGGAAGTTTGGTATCTACAACAAATGTTGTAATCCCTCTCGTTCCCTTTGACATATCTGTTTTTGCAAAGACAACAACATAATCTGCTATGGGTGCTGCTGTAATAAAGGTCTTTCTTCCATTTAATATATAGTAGTCTCCATCTTCTTTTGCAGTTGTTTGAAGGGAACCTGCATCAGATCCTGCTCCAGGCTCTGTAAGTCCAAAGGAAAATATCTTTTCTCCGCTAATCATTGGAACTAAATACTTTTGTCTCTGTTCTTCTGTTCCAGAGATCAAAAATGGTGTACCCATCAATGAATTTGGGGAAGATAAAAATATACTTGCCACCCCTGACTTCCTTGATACTTCCTCCATAACCATGACATAAGAACGAAAATCTGCTTCAGCGCCACCATATTTTTTAGGCATCTTTATACCGAAGAAATTGGCTTTTGCCATCTTCTCAATGACTTCTTTAGGAAAATCTCCTGTTTCATCTACTTCAGCTGCAATAGGTGCCAACTCTTTTTCAGCAAACTCCTTTGCCAGCTTTCTAATTAGTTCATGCTTTTCTGTGAAAATCATATTTACCTCCTTATGATTACAAGTTGGCTGTAATAATAGCATCCCTTAAAATTTGAAGACATCTATATGGAATAATTATCTTAATTATTCCATATAGATTTTTAAAATGCTTATTTACTTATTGCCACTTCTTTTTTTGATGACATATCTTTAATCCATCTAAATAATACCGGAATAATAACAGTAACAATTGCAATATATCCTAGATATGAATAACCTTTAGCTACTAAAGGAATTAGTCCAAACTGAGCAATGGAAAAAGTTATTATTACATAGACAATTGAAGATATAATACTTCTCTTTTGCTCTTTAGACGCTCTAACTTCTTCCGATTCATTTCTTCCTAAATAGTTCACAATTCTACTAACAATACCATATATAAAGTTAACACCTGTCGATAGAGAACCTATTAGAATCAAGAATGAGATTAATGGAGTAAGAAATGCACCCCCTACACCAGCTTGCACCATAACTAGATTTGGTACAGCTTCTGTCAATATTCCTTCTGTATCATAAACAGAAATGATACCAAATACAGCAAGCATAATTATACCTGCATTAACTAAAAAACCTAAAGTCATACTTTTTTTAATCTCCCCAACTGATTTAAATGCTTTGGCATGTCCTATATATGCTCCTATAGCAAATACTTGGAATCCAGCATATAAACACATTTTCCATAAAGCTGAACCAACAGGAGCTGATCCAGCCTTAAGTACTGCATAGTTTGCACTTATCTTAGGTGCAAAGTATATAATATTAGGGATAAACACTGCTAGTATACCAACTATAATTAATATAGATACTATAGTAGCAGCCTTTCTAACAAGATCAGCACCAAAAATTGTTAATAAAAATATTGCTACTGCAATAATAAACGTACTTAATAAATAAGGTATGCCTATTAACTGAGTAAGAGTAGCGCCACCTGTAGCAAATGCTACAGCTGTTGCTACACATAATGTCAAGTTATAACTAAACTCGAATATTGGTGACATCACTTTTTTTGTTTTTCCGTAAAGCTCATCAGTAAATTCTCTATAGTCATTTAATTTATTTTCAAAACATAATTTAAATACTTTGTAAAAAATAACTGCTAAAATTAATTGTACAAGTATTGGTGTAAACACTGCATACCAACCATAATTAATAAAATAATCAATAATCTGTCTTCCAGCAGCAAATCCACCACCAAATTGTGTTGTAAACCATACGAATGCAACTGCTATATATACTGGTAAAGCTGATTTGTTTTTCATTCTAATTTCACCCCTAAAATTTATTCTGTTTTCTATACATACCTAATAATTAATCTGTTGTTAACTCTATATTTAGCAATAAGCTCCCAACATATCTGTAAATGTCTGTACCATAGTTCTTGCCTGTTCATAATTTCTCATCTGCTGATCAATTTCAATCATTATAGATGGTATCTCATTTTGGTCAAATAATTTTTTCATTATAGGATAATCATATTCTTCGGGGTCACAGAATTTAGTCATCAATACGATTACTCCATCTGCATTGTATTTTTTCACTTCGTCTACTATCATATGACCACGTTTTTTATCTGGGTCATACAATACTGAACATCCTTCCATAACTGAGATTTGCTTTGCAAGAGATTCCATGGGATCTTCGCATATTGGCACATTTGTCCTAAACTGACGAGATTCATGTGCAATATCATCAGCAACAATAGCTATCTTATTTTCTTCAAATATCTTCAAAATACTTGGACTATCTGCAATAATACCAGTTATAACTACTTTAAGCCCATCCCATTCCTCTTTAGGATGTTCTTTACATGCATCTATCAATTCTTGAACTATTTTTGTATGTGCTGGTTTATCCATGAAATAGCCACTCTTTATTACTGCATTTCTTTCACTGGGTGTTATAAGATGTGGATGTTCTCCAGCTATAACAACAAATTCTCTCATCACTTCTCTATGCTTGTTATATACATTAATTGCAGTTTTTAATTTATCATCTGTTATTTTATTCCCAGAAATTTGTTCTAATTTATCTTTTATCTTAGTGTATTGGGCTCTCAAGAACTCAACGCCAGCTTCCATCTTTCTGTTTTGGGGATGAATAACTGGGATAAATTCAACATTTTCTATTCCTTGATCCCAGTTCTGACCCATACATTTCAACGAGTCACAAAGTACAGGAATCATCATGCCTGATAATTGATCTAAATCGCCTCTCAATCCCATCTCTAAAGTTGTCTGTAATATTGAACAAATAAATGCAGGAAAATATTTCTTTGCTTGAGAAACCTCAATTTCCGATCCCCAAACACCAAAGGGAACCATATCTGCTGCATATACAAGTTCTTCAGGACAGTAAACAGGCATACAGCCTATTACTTTTTTCCCTTCACTTATGTATTTATCTAATCTAGCCTTAGGATTAGAAACGATTGTATCAAACTGTTTTAAAAGGTCTTTTACGTTGCTCATTATAGATTTCCCCCTCTCTTATTGGCTTCCATAACTTCATATAACCCTTGTATTCTAGTGTCATATTGTGCCTTAGAGAAATTTCTAGGATCTGCTTGATCTCCATCAAATGTTACAGTAGGGATGCCAGTTTCTTCACGAAGTCTTCTTTCTAATTCATACATAAATCCACTCCATTGTTTACAACTTCTATTAGTATGGATAACTGCTCCCTCACAATTATTCTTAGTTACAGCATCTACTCTCATCTTTAATGCCCTTTCAAAGGATATGGCATTTGGTACATAGGAATACGCTTTCATCATCTCATCTACATTGTTATAAATTACACCAAAGGCCTCTGCATAGACAGTTCCTACCATGTTGATATTGTATTCCATCAAAGTCGTCAATTTATGTCTTAAGTATGGCCAGCAAGCAATCCCTTCAAAAAGAATACGATGCTTTTCCTCGCCTCTATATGTTGACTTACCTTCTTTTACTGATTGTTCATATTCTTCAGCTAAAAGCTTAAATGCATCAGCTGCTTCTTGTTTTCCCCTTGCACAAACAGCAACTGCCATATGATTAAATAAATCAAATCCATTTAAAGGTGATGGGCTATATTTTGTGTATTCTGTAGCTTCAAGCCATGCTTTTGAAGATTCCTGAGATATCTTCATGACTTCTTCAAATCTCTCTCGAGAAAATTTCTTTCCTGTTATTCTTTCAAGTCTTACAATAGCTTCATCAAATTGAGCCCTTATATATTTAACTCTATCTTCAGATGTTTCAAATTCTGTATTATATGGTATATCTATTAAAATCATTGGTATATCTAACTCTTTTGCAATATTTTCATACCATTTAATCATTTGGTTACAGATATTGTTACAACAAAGCATGAAATCTGGTTGAGGCATATCAAGCTCTTTACATTCCTTCAGATCCATATAAGCAAGACTTATTCTTGCATAGGCACAAATATCATTTGAATAACCATTTGCCTCTGAATGTTCGCACATCCTCTGTCCTGCACCCTTTGCAGCTATTGCTGCAGCTTGGTTCTCAGGATAGACTACTGGAACTCCCAATGTTTCACAAATTTCTTGAGGGAAGTTAGATGCACACCATCCTACTTTTTCACCTCTTTTTTTTGCATCCCATGCAATCTTATAATGGTCTGCCAAAATATCTCTTAAGAGATATTTTGCCTTAGGACTCTTTGATTTTTGTTCTGACATTTTTTCCACTCCTTTTCCCTTTTATTGATAGATCATTACTAACTTTTTAAAAGTTCATAGGCATATAATGATGCTCCTAGAGCCCCTATCAACTGGGCTAACTCAGTTGTCTCTATTGAAACCTTTAATTCATCTTCAAGGGCCTTTAAAACACCTGAATTTTGTGCAACCCCTCCTGTCATAACCACTGGAGGTACTACACCTACTCTTTTCACAAGTCCTGCTACTCTGCTTGCAACAGAACGATGTATTCCCGCTACAATATCACACACATCAACTTCATTAGACAAATGAGATATAACCTCAGACTCTGCAAATACTGTACATGTAGAACTTATATCTATACGATTCTTCCACTTTTCACCTGTATCTGCAAGATTAGAAACATCTATTTCTAGTACACGGGACATCACATCTAAAAATCTACCTGTCCCTGCAGCACATTTATCATTCATGACAAAGTTCATCAATCTGCCATTTGAGGAAATTCTCAATGCCTTGGCATCTTGTCCTCCAATATCTATAAGGGTTTGGGCCTTTGGAAATATAAGATTGGCTCCCTTGGCATGACAGCTTAATTCACTCATCTGCTTATCCGCTAATTTTAATGTATTTCTTCCATATCCTGTAGCTACTATAGAGTCTATGTCTTCAAATGTCTTATCAGCCTTTTCAAGACATTCTTTCATAGCACGATTGGGTCCCGTAGTACCTGCACCTACAGATATAACAGACTGCCCCACAATCTCTTTTCCATTTTCTAAGATAATACACTTTGATGCCGTTGAACCTATGTCAACTCCCATTGTATATATATCACTCATATACTCCATCCTTTTACTTAAATTTATTTTATAGGCATAATTATTACAATATGCTTAAATAACAAAACTTGTAATACTCTTATTTGATATTATTTGTCTTCCCATACATATAAAGTATTATCTTCCATCATTGACTTGATTTCATCTTCTGAATATCCAATCTCTTTAAGTATTTCTGGCCCATGTTCACCTATAAGAGGTCCTCTATTGTAAGGTGTTGGTCCCATTTCTTGGAATTTAACCGGGTGTTTAACTAATATTCTTTCGCCTTTTGGATATTTCATCTTATAGAAACAATCATTTGCCCATGCCTGTTCATCTTCAAGTAATTCTTCCCAATTCTTAGCCAATGAGAAAGGAATATCAGCTTTAGTTAATATTTCTGACCATTCAGAATAATCTTTTTCTCCAAATTTAGCCATAACTTTGTCATAAACAGTAGTCCCTAAATTATTTTCGTGTAAATTTTGAACTGGAAAATACTTTTCATCTTCAGCCATATCATTTAATCCAAGCGCTTTAAGGAATTTTTTAAAATATGTGTTATAATCAGGCATACAAGTCTGAACATATCTGTTATCCTTAGTTAACCAACAAGCATTTAAAGGATTGCTAGCCTCTCTTATATTTATAGGATACTTAACTCCATAATCAGTATATTGAGCTGCTTGAATCATCATACCCATATTAAATACAGCACTTTCAAATAAACTTGTTTCAACTTTTTCTCCTTCACCAGTTAATTTAGCATGATATAATGCTGCTAAAATACCAGCTGCTAAATTTAAACCTACATTATGATCACCAAGTCCAGGAGCAACATTCATAGGCACATCTGATTTTTGTCTTAGATTTTCCAAATACCCCCCTCTTGCAAAAAAAGCAGTAAAATCAAATCCAGGAAGATCTTTGTCTGGACCATATTCACCATAACCTGTACATATACCATAAACTAAACTTGGATATTTATCTTTTAAACTTTCATAATCAATACCAGCTCTCTGTAAAGCTTGAATTCTCCAGTTAGTTATCAAAACATCCGCATCATCAAGTAATTTAAAGAAAGCTTCTTTACCTTTTGGATCTTTCATGTTTAATGATATACATCTCTTATTAGCATTTTCTAGCTCCCAAGTTGTATTTTCATACATATCAAGAGGCCTACCTTCTGTTGGTGCAGTATATCTTAGTGGATCTCCTTTAGCACTTTCAATCTTTATAACATCTGCTCCTAAGTCTGCAAAAAATCTCCCAGTAGTCGCAGCTGCAATAAAACTCGCAAGCTCGATTACTTTCACTCCTTCTAATGGTCTTTTTCTTGTACTCATTACATTACCTCCCATAAAATAATATTTAATGATATTACAATACTGACTTAATTAATGATATTTATTTTAATGTTTTATTAACAATCTCTTTAATTCTTTTCTATTATTTTTCTCTATTAAGTTTTGAAAAAGTTTTTTTATTTTATATCTACTTATTTGTTAGCTCTTAAATAATCTCTAGTCTTATGTTCTAATTTTGAATTTTTTTCCCTTATACAGCTATATATTGTCATTTTATTAACAATATATAGCTAAAAAAATGAAATATTTTTCATTTTCTTTATCATATTTTCTTTTAAAACATACTTCTTTACCTTTCCATTGGCAGTTATAGGAAATCCATCGCAAAATTCTATATATTTTGGTATTTTATAATGAGCTAATCTATCTGATAAAAAATCTTTAATCTCTTGTATCTCCAATTCGCACCCATCTTTTAACTGAATAGATGCAGCTACCTCTTCACCATAGCTCTCTTGAGGTACACCATATACTTGGGCATTCTTAATTTTTGGATGCTGGATTATACATTCTTCGATCTCCATAGGGCTTATATTTTCTCCACCTCTTATAATCATATCTTTAAGCCTTCCACATATATGATAATAGCCCTCATCATCTACAAAACCAATATCTCCTGTATGTAGCCATCCACCTCTATCGATAGCCCTTCTTGTGAGAATCTCATTTTTATAATAACCTTTCATCACATGATAACCCCTAGTACATAGTTCTCCTAAAACCCCGCTGGGACAATCTTTTCCAGTTTCTATATCCACAACCTTCATCTCTATATGGGGCAATGGTTTTCCTATGGTATTGACCTTTTTTTCTATTGGGTCGTCAGCAAAGGTCTGAGTACATCCTGGAGATGATTCCGTTTGTCCGTAGCCAATCTCTACTTCCTTCATACCTAATTTTTCAATAATCCCTCTAATGGTCTTTTCATTGCATGATGAACCTGCTACAATACCAGTTCTCAATGTTGAAAAATCATACTTATAAAAATCTGGATGCTCTAATATTCTACTAAACATCGTTGGCACACCATGAAGAGCTGTACACTCTAAACTACTGATGGTTTCCATAACCTTTATAGCTCTATAACATTCAACAAGCACCATCGTAGTACCACTTCCTATACAAAGTAAAATCCCTGCTGATAACCCGAAACAATGAAAAAATGGTACTGCTAAACAAAGTCTATCTTCATATGACAAATTAAGGACCTTCCCTGTATGATAAGAATTGTTAATCAAATTATAGTGGGTCAACATAACCCCTTTTTGAGTACTGGTAGTTCCCGATGTAAATTGAATGTTAATGACATCATGAGTGTCTAACATATCCATATAATAATTTAACTGGGCTTCAGTAATATCTTTAGCCATATAAAGAAGTTCTTCAATCTCTATGGCATTGGGACATTTTCTCAATCCAAAATGTATGAAATATTTTAACAGTGGTCCCAGCTTATTAAGACCTTTTAGAGCCCTCTCTCTAATCCTATGTATAATATCTATATAATCAATATCTCTAAAACCATCCATAAAAACGATAGCCTTTGCATCGGATTGTTCCAACAACCTTTCAACTTCTTCTAGACGATAATTAATATTTACTGTAACAGTACATACACCAATCTTACTAGCGGCTAAAAAACACAGTACCCACTCTAACTTGTTACTAGCCCAAATAGCCATATGATCACCTTTTCTCAGGCCAAGGGCTATCATGCCTTTAGCATACTCATCAGATAATTTATCTACCATTGACCAAGTGAAAACCTTTTCTTCTTCCTGACACATTATGGCTATATTATCCGGGAATGAGTTGGCAGTATCTTTGAGATATTTTCCAATTGTGGTATTCTTCAAACCCATACTAACACCCCGAAATTTTTATTGTGATTTTAATCTAATGGAACTAATGCATAATAATAACTTTTAGTTTTAAATTATAAATTTTATTGTTAAAAAAGCAACAAAACTATTTAAAAATTTTTATTTTTTTCTTTGTGTTATACATATTCGAATATGTTCTAGAACATATTCTAGAACGTGTTCTAATTTCTTAAGTTCATTATAACATGATTAAATAACATGTCAATGATTATTTTTGTATATTTTTTTTACACAATTGAAAGAGTTTGTATTTTCTCAATTTTATAGACATATAATTTTTTTATTAAATAGAAAAGCTGGAGTAGATTTTGAATTCAAAATCTACTCCAGCTTTTCTATTTAATAAATTTTTCTTTATTACATATTTACCATATTATATAGCTAAGGTCCTCAATAAAAAATCATATATAACTTTGGCAGTATCTACCACTGTATTTAAGTTTACATATTCATCAGACGTATGATAATTTTCACCATCAGGGCCAAATACAAATGTAGGTATTCCTACCCTAGAACCCAAGTAATTAAAGTCTCCTATACTAGAAAAATAGGCTATATTAGCATCTTTACCTGTAGCTTTCAATATACTTTCTTTAATAAGCTTTGTATAATGATTATCTTCCTCCACTGTATAAGGTTCAAATCCACCATTATCTGGATGAGGGGCATCCCTAAATGTCACTACTATATCTCCTTTTACGCCTGCCCTTTTAGCTGCATCTAATACTTCCTGTTTTATATACTCTTTATCTTCTCCTCTAACAACATGTCTAAATACTGTAAAAGATGCAGTATCAGCTACACTACAGGCTGCTCCGCCACCATCAGATGAAATTATACATATAGAACCCTTGCCTAATTTATCATCCTCTCTTAGTTCTGTATTTTTAAGCTCTAACATAAGTTTTGCAGACTCTACTATGGCACTTATTCCCAACTGTGGATTGGCTGCATGGGCTGATTTTCCCATTACATGAACTGTATAGTTCCATCCTCCTCTAGCTCCAAGACATAGGCAAGGAAAACTTACTCCTGAAAATCCACTACTGGGCTCTGGTACTATTGCAACATCAGCATGGTCTGTAATACCATCTAAGATAAGAGCATCTGTTCCCAATCCATATGGTCCTTCTTCATCAGACACAAATGTATATAGTATATTTCCTTTAAAGTGTTTAACTGTGTTTTTAAAGGCATTTACGGCTAACATTATGGCTGCTGAACCACTTTTCATATCTAAAGCACCAACACCATACATTTTATCTCCTTCTATTGTTGGATTTAATGGTTCTTTAGTCCAACCTTCACAGATTCCTACAGTATCTAAGTGTCCATTTAATAATATTGTTGGTCCGTCCTCTTTTCCATTAACTTCTCCTATCACATTTATACCTTGAAATTTAGTAACTTTATCTTCGGTATATCTATGATACTCTGCCGGTAATCCTTTGCTTTTTAGCCAATTATATGCAAAATCCATCACCTTTTCTTCCTTAAAATATGGACTATGGATTTTTACTAATTGGCTTAATAATACTTCTACATTTTCCCTATTAATATAGTTTTCCAATGTCACTTTCTTTCACACTCCCCCTAAATGTCTATTATATAATACCCTTATATAAACAGAGTATCACTGTCATGTTTTATAAGTCGTTTTATTTTATTATTCCATTGCCACCAAATCCACTTTTTCTACTCCTGGAATCGCCTTTATCATCTTTAATATAGTGTCAATATTAGTCATCAAATTTGATATATCAAAGGTTATACTAACATTGGCTATTTCGTTTATAGGTATATCTTGATTTATAGTAAGCACATTTGCCTTATTTTCTGAAATCATTTCTAATACCCTTGATAGTACACCCATTTTATGACTTAAAAGCAATGATATTGTAACTTTTTTCCCCCTAGTTCCTTCAGACAATGTAAACACATAATCCTTATATTTATAAAATGTACTCCTACTTATGCCCACTTTCTTCACTGCATCAGTTATACCTTTAACTTTATTAGTCTTAATCAAAAACTTAGCTTCCAGTACCTTTTCAAAAACATCTGGAAGAATCTCTTTATCTATAACCAAGTATTTGCCGTCCATATTTGCTCCTTTCCAACAAAAAATTTTATTTAATTATAGACACACCTTTATAATCTACATTAAGCTCTTTTAAATCCCATACACTATTGAGCCCTTCTAATTTCTTTTTTACTGCTTTTAATATATTATCATCTTCCTGCTGTACTGCAACTATTATTGTGGGGCCTGCACCGCTCAAAAATACTCCATAAGTATTCAACTTATTACATTCATCCAATATATAATTGAAATCTTCTATTAATGTCCCCCTATATTCTTGATGGAGCCTATCTTTAACCCCTACCTTCATCAAATCAAAATTCCCATTTATCATAGCTGTCAGCATAAGGGCTGTCCTTCCCACATTAAATACTGCATCCTTATGGGATACTGTATCAGGTAATATCTTTCTAGCTTCTTCTGTAGAGAGTTTAAAATTAGGAATCAGTGTGTAAAATTTAATACCTTTAGCTATATCTATATTATCATAATACACTTTATTATTTTCAGTAATTGAAACAGTCATTCCTCCAAATAATGCTGGTGTTATATTATCTGGATGCCCTTCTATCTTGGTTGCCAATTCTAAAATTTCTTCTTTTGAAAGCACATCGCCTCCCAACTCATTGGCCGCTACAACTCCTCCCAATATGCATGCAGCACTACTTCCCAATCCTCTAGATACAGGTATATCTGCTTTTATAATTATTCTTATTCCATTATATCTATACCCTATCTTTTCAAAACATTTCTTCATTGATGTAAAAACTAGATTATCTTCATTTGCAAAGGATGGATCACATCCTTCTATTATTAACCCATTCTCAATCTCTTCTATATAAAATTTATTGTAAAGATTAAGTGCAATCCCTAAACAATCAAATCCTGGACCAATATTTGCACTGGTAGCTGGTACTTTTATTTCTATCATGTTCATCACCTACAATCCCAAAATTTTTTCTACAGTATTTTTTATATTATTTCTTTTGCATGTATTTTTATGAAGTATCTCTTTTTTCTTTAATTCTAATATAGATTTGGGAACATCTATACTGGTCTTTTCAGCTAACATGTCTATAAGTCTAAAATCATCATAATCACTTTTTCCATCTATTGCAGTATAAACTGTTCTAGTAAATTTAAATGGGCTTGCAGTAGATGCTATAAGGGTTTTAGTGTTATTATCTTCTGTCTGTTTTATATATTTTTTATATACATTGTATGCTACTGCAGTATGGGGATCTATAACATACGATAATTCTTCATAGACATTTTTTATAGTTTCATATGTCTCCTGCTCAGTTGCAAATGCCCCATAAAAATCTTTTAAATTATGCTTAATAGATTCATCTACTTCATATACTCCATTATTTTTTAAATCTTCCATAAAGCTCTTAATTTTATCATAGTTATTCATACTAATATGATATAATAGCCTTTCTAAATTACTAGATATAAGTATATCCATAGAGGGAGATACTGTAGTCTTAAATTCTCTATTGATATCATATATTCCTGTATTTATAAAATCGGTAAGGATTTTATTTTCATTAGATGCACATATGAGTTTATTTATAGGTAAACCCATCATTTTGGCATAATATGCAGCCAATATGTTTCCAAAATTACCTGTAGGAACGACTATATTTATCTTCTCTTTTTCTTTTATCTCATTCTTGTTTAATAAATTCAGATATCCATATATATAATATACTATCTGTGGAACTAATCTTCCTATATTTATAGAATTAGCTGATGAAAATATATATCCTTTATCATTCAATCTATTATTGAAATCCCTATCTCCAAATATTTCTTTCACTGCATTTTGGGCATCATCAAAGTTCCCATCGATACCTACTACATGGGTATTTTCCCCTTTTTGAGTTATCATCTGTCTCTTTTGAATTTCACTTACTCCATCTTTTGGATAAAAAACTATAATTCTAACTCCTGTCACGTTGGCAAATCCTTCAAGGGCCGCTTTCCCAGTATCTCCCGATGTAGCTGTAAGTATTACAATCTCCTTATTAATATCTAACTTTTTAGCTGCTGTCTTCATAAAATGGGGCAATATTGTGAGTGCCATATCTTTAAATGCCAATGTTGGGCCATGGTATAATTCCATAAAATTAACTGTACCTCTATTCTCTACAGGAACTATATCATAATTATCAAACTTATCATCGTATGCATTATTTATACAATCAATTAATTCCTGATCATCAAAATCTGTAAGGTATTTTTTCAATATATAAAATGCCAACTCTTTGTAATCTAATTTCTTTAATTCACCCAATTCCCTATCTATTTTTGGTATATTCAATGGTATATATAATCCTCCATCATGGGCTATTCCCTTTATAATAGCCTCCGATGATTTTACATCTTTATTTTCACTTCTGGTACTTCCATATATCATATCCAATGTACATCACCCTTTATCAGTTTTAATCTTCATATCTTAGTGTAACATAAAATTTTAATAACTTTTTCACAAAAATATGTTGCTATATATATATATTATGTTATAATGTTTATCATAAAAAAACAAGTGTTTTTTATTTGCGTACATAATTTTTTAATTACAAAACAACTACTGAAAAAGAAAGGATGTTTTTTATGGCAAATTTAGGATTGTTAGGAATAGGTACTGTTGGGTCAGGTGTATATGAGATACTAAATGAAAGAAAAACAGAACTTGAATCCCTAACAGGTACTGATATAAATATAGAAAAAATTCTAGTTAGAGATATAAATAAAAAGAGAGACAATAACATTCCCTCATCTCTATTTACAGAAGAGCCAAAGGATATAATAGATAATCCAGATATAGATATTGTTGTAGAGGTCATGGGAGGTATACATCCCACCTTGGAATATATAACTACAGCATTAAAAAATGGTAAACATGTAGTTACAGCTAATAAAGCTGTGATTGCAAACCATACAAAGGAGCTTATAGAACTTGCAGATAAATATGATAGGGCATTATTGTTTGAGGCCAGTGTTGGTGGAGGTATCCCTGTTCTAAAGCCATTAAAGCAGGCCTCAAGTATAAATAATATAGAAAAAATACAAGGCATATTAAATGGAACAACCAACTTCATATTAAGCAAAATGACAGATGAAAATCTAGGGTTTGATGAAGCATTGGACTTAGCCCATAAGCTAGGATATGCTGAAGCAGATCCCACCGATGATATAGAAGGATATGATGCAGCAAGAAAGGTAGCCATATTATCTTCTATAGCATTTAAATCTTATGTTGGCTTTAATGATGTAGTATGTAGAGGAATAACCAATGTCAATATACTGGATATAGAACTCTTTAAATCTCTAGGTCTTGTAGTAAAGCTATTGGGTAACTCTATTAAATGTGGAAACAATTTTTCTGCATCGGTTGAGCCTGTATTGGTAGATGCAAATTCCCAACTAGGTAATGTAAATGATGCCTTCAATGTAGTTTCTGTGGAAGGGGATTTTGTAGGTGAATTACAGTTTTATGGTCAAGGTGCTGGTAAGGGGCCTACAGCCAATGCAGTAGTGTCAGATATATTAGATATACTGAATAAAGAATATAAATCCTACTCTCTTAAAAACTCTAATAATCTTACTCCGTCTGGAGTTAGACTATTCAAGGGACAGTACTATTTAAGACTCTCTACCGATGATAAAAGCAAGTATACTAAAATTATAAATATATTAAAGAAAAGCGATATAGAATATTCTATTATCTATATGGAAAAAGATCTTGCATTACTTACTGAATCAATCTCTGCAAATGTAATGGAAGATATAGTCAAAGAACTAGATGTTCCTAATAAAGCTCTTTGTTATTTAAGGATAGAGAAAAAAATTGAACTTTCAAACGTATCTCAATTGGCAGTATAGTGCTCTAGTTAAGGGAGGAATTAACTTTGGAAAATATCATTGTACAAAAATATGGAGGAACCTCTGTAGGTTCTGTTGATAAAGTTAAAGCTGTAGCAAAAAAAATTGTTAATAGAAAAAGAGAAGGAAATCATATAATCGTAATTGTCTCGGCAATGGGCAATACCACTAATAATTTAATTAAAAAGGCCAACCAAATAAACTCAAATCCTTCTAGTAGGGAAATGGATATGTTATTATCCACAGGAGAACAGATATCTATATCCTTACTAGCTATGGCCATTGAGACTTTAAAAGAAAAGGTCGTCTCTTTAACTGGTCAACAATGTGGTATAATTACAGATTGCAACCATAAAAAAGCAAAAATTGAAAAAATAGATAATGAAAGGATTATAAGAGAATTAAAAGAAAATAAAATAGTTATAGTTGCAGGTTTTCAAGGAGTTAATAGAAATATGGATATAACTACATTGGGTAGAGGTGGATCTGATACTACAGCTGTAGCCATAGCAGCAGCAGTTAAAGCTAAAAAATGTGAAATATATACCGATGTAGATGGAGTATATACAGCAGATCCTAGATTTGTTCCAAATGCACAATTATTAGATAAAATTTCATATGACGAAATGCTTGAATTGGCCAGTTTAGGAGCCAAGGTACTTCATCCCCGTTCCGTAGAATTGGCAAGGAAGTTCAATATTCCATTAGCAGTGAGATCTAGTTTTAATGATAGTAAAGGAACAGAAATTGTGGAGGTGAATAAAGTGGAAAAAGTATTGGTTAGAGGCATATCAATAGATAATGAAATAGTAAAAATTGCAGTTTTAGAAGTTCCTGACAAACCCGGTATTGCATTTAAATTGTTTTCTACTTTGGCAAAAAATAATATACATGTAGATATGATTATACAAAATATAAATAGGAAATCAATTAATGACATTACTTTTACTGTCAATAATGATGACTTAAAGGAAGCTCTACGAATAGCCAATGAAATAGCCAGTGAAATAGGTGCAAAATCAGTGATATATGATGAAAATGTCTCTAAATTATCAGTGGTAGGCACAGGTATAGCAGGAAATTCAGAAGTTGCATCCACATTTTTTGAATCCCTTTATGATTTAAAAATAAATATACAAATGATAAGTACTTCAGAAATAAAAATCTCATGTATTATAGATAAAGACGGTAGTCTTAATGCATTCCAATATCTTCATGATAAATTCAGGCTTGGTAATAATATAGATACTATAAATGAAGCTATTTAATAAAGAAGCTAGTAGTTAATGATATAATCAGAGAACCAAAGGTTCTCATCATTAAACTACTAGCTTCTAACCATTACCTACTAACTTTTCTTATAACTTTAATTTTTAAAGCTATGAATAGGTGCTGGAATCCTTCCTCCTCTATATACAAAATCCTTACTAGAGAATTTACTCACATCCATTATAGGAGCTCTTCCCAATAGACCCCCAAATTCAACTACTTCTCCTGATTTTTTGCCTATAACAGGAATTATCCTAACTGCTGTAGTCTTATTATTTATAACTCCTATAGCCATTTCATCAGCTATCATTGCAGATATGGTCTCCCAAGGTGTATCTCCAGGAATAGCTATCATATCTAATCCCACAGAACATACACAAGTCATAGCTTCGAGTTTTTCTATATTCAAAGAACCTGCATTAACAGCATCTATCATACCAGCATCTTCACTTACAGGTATAAATGCACCACTAAGTCCTCCAACATGACTACATGCCATTACTCCACCTTTCTTTACAGCATCGTTTAATAATGCCAATGCCGCTGTTGTGCCATGGGCTCCACAACTTTCAATACCTATTTCTTCTAATATATGTGCGACACTATCTCCAACTGCAGGTGTAGGTGCCAATGATAAATCTATAATTCCAAAGGGCATATCTAGCCTTTTAGATGCCTCTTTAGCAACCAATTCACCCATCCTAGTTATCTTAAATGCTGTCTTCTTTATAGTTTCAGATACAACATCAAAACTCTGACCCTTAACCTTTTCTAATGCACATTTAACAACCCCTGGTCCACTAATACCTACATTTATTACATTCTCTGGTTGTCCTACTCCATGGAATGCACCAGCCATAAATGGATTGTCCTCTACTGCATTGGCAAAAACAACAAATTTAGCACATCCTAATCCATCATTATCTTTGGTTATCTCCGCTGTTTCCTTTATAATCTTTCCCATTTCCTTTACTGCATCCATATTTATACCTTCTTTAGTAGATGCCACATTTACAGAGGAACACACTACATCAGTAACACTTAGCGCCTCGGGTATAGACTGTATAAGGGTCCTATCTCCGTTAGTATAACCCTTTTGGACTAAAGATGAAAAACCTCCGATAAAATCCACCCCTACTTCTTTAGCTGCCTTATCTAAAATCTTTGCATACTCTACATAATTATTATCATTAGATGCACCAGCTACTATAGATATGGGCGTAACCGATATACGTTTATTTATTATGGGAATACCATATTCTGTCTCTATATCTTCACCAGTCTTTACTAAGTTTTCAGCAAGGGTAGTTATTTTATCATAAATCTTTCTCCTTGTACTTTCTCCACTTCCATTAATGCAGTCAAGAAGAGATATACCCATAGTTATTGTTCTAATATCTAGTTTTTCATTTTCTATCATTTTTATAGTTTCTAATATCTTATTAGTATTCATATCAATAACTCCTTCTTAAATATTGTGCATTTCATTAAATATATCTTCTCGCTGTATTTTTATAGAAACAGAAAGTTCTTTTCCCTTTTCTTCAAGCCTGTCCTTTAAATTCATAAAGGGTATGTTCATTTGAGATATATCTACTAACATGATCATAGTAAAATATTCTTGAAGAATAGTTTGGGTAATATCTAATATATTTATATTTTCATTAGACAACTCTTTACTTACTCCTGCTATTATACCTTTTTTATCTTTTCCTACAACAGTTATTATAGCTCTCATGTTTAACCTCCTCAATCACATATTTCAAAAATGTCATAATTATATATGAAATATATTATTGCATTTCTATTGATTTGTAAAGGTTTAAACAATAGAGTTATTAAATAATTTACATAAATCCAATACCCTTTAAGAATACTAATGCTATTCCTATTGGAGCTACTATCTTTATTAATACATTGAATGCTCCCATATAGGCCACTTTAAGGGTTCCACCATTGGTAATTTCATCTCTAATAGCATTTTTATCCATAAACCATCCCACAAAAATACTTATAATAAATGCCCCTATTGTTAAGAAGAAACTAGATGTCACAAAATCGAGAAAATCAAATAAATTATATCCAAAGAAATCTATATGGGATATGGTTCCATTGGATAGTGATGCAAAAACTCCCAATAGTGATATCAACGATGCTATCAATATAGTAGTCTTTTTTCTAGACATATTAAATTCCTCTGTTACATACGCAACTACTACCTCCATCAGAGACATAGTAGAAGTTAAAGCTGCAACTGCCAATAGCATAAAGAATAATATTCCAAATATTTGTCCCCCTGCCATTTGATTAAATACATTTGGTAAAGTAATAAATACTAATCCCGGTCCACTATTAGGATCTATCCCAAATGCAAAAACTGCTGGAAATATAGCTATACCTGCAAGTAATGCTATAAGTGTATCCGCAATACTTACGCTGAGTGCTGTTGTGCCTAAATTTTCTTTTTTCCCTATATATGATCCATAGGTTATCATTATACCCATACCCAAACTCATAGAGAAAAATGCCTGCCCCAATGCAGCCAATACCATATCAGGTTTAATCTTAGAAAAGTCTGGACTAAATAAAAAGCTTAGTCCTTGCGAAGCTCCATTTAAAGTTACTGCCCTTATATCCAATATAATTATAATTACTAACAACATTGGCATAAGTACCTTTGCAAATTTTTCTATACCATCGCTGACCCCAGTAAGAACTATGCCTGCTGTCAATGCCATAAATATCAACTGAAAGACCACAGGTTTTACTGGATTAGATATAAGTGTCGTAAACATCTGCTCTAATTCTACTGGACTTTTGCCTGCAAATCCATTTGTTAAACTCTTTAATATATAATCCAATGTCCATCCTGCTATAACACCATAAAATGATAAAATAATAAATGCCGCTGCTACTCCTAACCAACCTGCCAATACCCATGGTGTTCCTGGTACTAATTTTTTAAAAGCACCTATGGCATTCCTTTGAGATCTTCTCCCTACTACAAACTCTGCAAGCATTACAGGAAGCCCCACAGCTATTATACATATTAGATATACAAATAAAAATGCTGCTCCTCCATTTTCTCCAGTGAGATATGGAAACCTCCATATATTCCCTAAACCTATAGCAGATCCTGCTGCTGCTGCTATTATCCCTAATTTGCTACCAAATCCATCCCTTTGTCCTTTGTTTCCCAATTCATATCATCCTTTCTATATTCCATTCTGAATAATTGTTATTTTCTGAATATATCTTTTGTTAAGTATTTCCCTCCTCTTTTATATAATAAAAAAATCCTTCATCCCAATAGAATATCACTATATTCCATAGGGGTGAAGGATTGTCTCCACGGTACCACCCTAAATCACAAACTAACATTGTCTCTTTATCAGGTCAAATAACCATATAGTTATATATCGGTAACAACCGTTTAGAATTAATCAATCTTAAGACCTTTCACCCTAAAAGCTCTGGAGTGATCATTACATATCTCTCTTAACACTGAATTCCACCATACATCAGCTCTCTATAGTTAAAATAAAGATATCTTTCTCTCCATCTTTGCCATTAAAATATTAATTTGTTTTAATATTTTAATGAGTATTATATATAACTCACATGTCTTTGTCAACAAGAAACTTTATTTTCGTAATATTCAGATATATACTTATCCTTATACACTTGTTCAATCTAAAATTAATCTAAAGTTTTCCAAAAAAAAGAGGAATTATATATCTATTGTCAAATTTATATATAAATAGTCTCATAGTCCTATTTTTTGAAAGGTTGCGATATAAGTGGATAATATAAAAGAAGACATTTACAAGAAAAATATCAATATACTTAAGTTGTTGTGGATAGTAGCTTTAGTATCTGGAATAATTAATGTATTTGTACATAAAGATTTAATGATTATAAATCAACATATAGAATTTTTATTCTGTGCCATTTTATCTGTTTTGATTATAAAAAAAAATTGGGCTATTAAAGCCATGTATCTAACTATAACTATTATATCCATATATGTCTTTATATTGATATTAAATTTCCCATATCTAATAAACTTCGTGCTGTTATGGATGATTTTAATAATAAGTTCTTTTTATCAAAATTATAAAGCTATAATTTTGGCAAGTATATATACACTTTTCATATGTTTATATACATTTTTAAAATTTAGAAGTCTAATATCTACAAATATTAGTAATATAGATATAATATATTTTATATCTTTTACAATATATCTTATTATGTTTTTAAGTTGTTCTATTAAAATAAATAAAAACCTGAAAATCAATGCTTTAAATAGTCAACCTCAACTAGAAAATGTATTAAAAGAAGCTCATATAGCAACAGTCACATATGATCTGTCTGCAAAACATATTGAATCATCTAAAGGATTTGAAAAGCTTGTAGGTATTGATATTAATGGATATTTAATAAATAATATTCCATGGCAAAATATAGTCCATGAAAAGGATCATTACATAATATATGATTCAATAAATAAATTGTTAAACAAAAATATTCTTAATGTAGAATTCAGAATAAAACATCCAAAATCAGGAATAAAATGGGTTCAAGTACGTATCAACATATTAAAAAATCAATATAATTCAATAAATAAACTTAATGCTGTATTTATAGATATAACATCTAGAAAGAGGTTAGAAGTAAAGGTCAAACATATGGCATATCATGATATACTTACTGGATTACCAAATAGAGCCCGTATGAATGAACACTTAAAATATCTAATAAATGATTGCAAATCCAAAATATCCCTAATGCTATTGGATTTAGATAATTTCAAATATATAAATGATAATGAAGGACATAACTTCGGAGATCTTGTCCTTATTAATGCATCTAAAAGACTTCAAAATATTTTAAGAGATAGTGATTTCATATGTAGATTTGGAGGTGATGAATTTATAATAGTATTAAAAAATGCCGGTATAGAAGAAGGTACTAGGATAGCCAATAGAATTATAGATGAATTCAGCTTACCTATTACTGTACATGATAAAGAGGTATATTTGACTACAAGTATTGGAATAAGTACATATCCCGATGATAGTAACAAAATAGAATCCCTTATAAAAATGGCTGATATGGCTATGTATAGTTGTAAAAATAGCGGAAAAAATTCCTATTCTTTTTATAAAGATCTATTAAATAATAATAACGAAAAGAGGGATTGGATATAATCAATTCCAATCCCTCTTTGCTAAACACATTCTCTCCACATAAATTGAAATAATAATTCTAGATATTCTTCACACAAACTGAAATACTCTTCGTCAAAATTTTGCTTAAACCTTTTAAGTTTTTCTAACTCTCTTCTAGCTCTACCTGCAAACAATATACAATCAATATAATTATCATCTATAAATAATGATATTGTACAGTTGATATATGATGTCAATTTATTATATCTATCTTTTTTAATTATACTTTTCCTAGGCAATATACTTACTCTATTGAGTTTTTTATAAGTGTTGATTATTTGATCTTCCACCAATTATATCTCCTTCCACTAATCAAATTACTCTATTCTAAATTTAGATGTCTCATCTTTTAAATTCTTTGCACTTTCCTTTGACCTTAGAACTTGTTCCATAGCCTTTTTAGAGTTATTGTTCAATTCACTAACTTGATTAGCTATGTCAGTAGTTCCACTTGCTCCTTCATTGGCTGCTTCAGCTACACCATCTATAGCTACTAAAATATTTTGAATAGAAGCCAAAAGTTCTTGGGAAGTAGCACTAAATTCTCCTACCAATTCATCTATAAAATTTGCATCCTGATTATATTTTTCTGCAACATTTAACATAATATCGTAATCATTGTTCACATTAGTAGACATAAAATTCAACACATTGTTAGCATTATCTGAAAGGTTGTTCACAGAACTTGTAACCTTATTTGTTATATCTTGGATTTCTAAGACTGCACCCTTTGATTGCTCTGCCAATGTCCTTATTTCCTCAGCAACAACAGAAAATCCCTTTCCAGCCTCTCCAGCCCTTGCAGCCTCTATGGCAGCATTTAATGCTAATAGATTAGTTTGTTCAGTTATCTGCATAATAGATTCAGACAATATCTCTATTTGTTCCACTACCTTTGAATCTTCTATTGCCTTTTCTAAGTTTGCCTTGGTATCATTCATTATTTCATATGCCTTTGTCTGAGCAGTATCAAAATTTTTCTTGGTATCCTGTGCTCTTTTACTAATCTTTCCTGCGGCTATAGCTCCTTCTTGAGACTTTTCAGCTATAGACTCAACCGCCTTTTCTATCTGTTGAGAAGTTGCTGCCATCTCCTCAGATGAAGCTGCTGTTTCTTCCATATTAGCTGCCAATTGCTCTGTGGTCGCAGATATTTCTTCCAATCTATTATTTAATATATCAATATTATCTGTTATATTATGTACTTCTCCTTCAATTGACGAAGATTCATTTTTAATGCTATTAACCAAATGCTTCAATGCATTCTTCATATCATTGATTCCATTGGTAATTGTTCCTATCTCATCTTTCCTATCTATATATTTAGAGTCTACATCTATGGTGAAATCTCCCTCAGCAATAGTCTCTAGATACTGAGAAGATTTTATTATAGGGTCAGTAACTCGTTTTGTACTAATAATAATTAATAATGTAGTTATTCCTAACATCGCTATGGCTATAATAAAGACCATATATGATATTCTTTTGGCATCTGCTGTCAATTCTTTTTCTGACATAAGGGATGCTAGAATCCAATTGGTGCCATCTACAATTTCAGAATTGACTATGTATTTTTCCCCATTTATTTTTACATCAAATGATTCTGTATCTTTCTCCAATAACTTTTCTATACCATCTATCCCAACTGCACTTATTTTTTTAAAATTATTATTTGGATTATTTCCATCGGCCATGATAAGACCCGAATTATGTACTATCATAAAAAATCCAGTTTCCCCTGTTCTCATCTCATTTAACATATCACTTATAACCGACTGTTTAACATCTATACCTATAGTACCTAACAACTTACCATTTTCATCAGTAAATGAACGAACATTACTTATAATTGTAGTACCAGTATCGTCTCTATATGGGGCTGTTCTTATTACCTGTCCATTACCTTCCATGCCTTTCTTATACCACACCTTTTCAACAGGGTCATAATTACTAGATACCGTTGATTCAGGCCAGGTTATATATCCACCTTCTTCAGTAGCTAAATATATATACATAGTTCCTGGATGACTATCTGCATATTGTTCAAATACCTGATAAATTTCTTGCTCTATACCACCATTTATTGAAGAAGTCATATTAGTTTCTTCTATATTATTTTTATATGTAGTAATACTATTATCAGATTGCATTATAATTGGATGACTTGCCATCATATTGATATTTCTATCAATTTGTCCATAAAAAATATTAATAGCCTTGTCCACTATTTTCATTTCCTCATGGGAATTAATCAAATAATCTTCTTTGGCCTGTGCATTAATCTTATAGCTTACTGTAGTTCCAATTATAATAACAGTAATTAATATTGTGATCATTGAAATAAAAAGAAACTGTCCTCGTATACTTTTACTTCTTTTCTTCATTTTTTATACCTCCATTTTTTTATCTTTTACTATGTCTTCTAGAAAATGTAAGATTTGTTTTGTAACATAATAACAATACATAATTTTTAGTCCATATAATCTATCCTCCCTTTGCACATTTTTTCATAGCTCATAAAAAATTCCATTCTTTATTACTGAAAATAAAAATGGCCCATAATAAAGGGTTTTATATAAAACTCTTTATTATGGGCCATTTAAATTGCAAATATAACATTTGTTTTAAATGGTTAATCCATAATTATCAGTCTCTATTTATTTATAAACTATGGCAAATTAATATAGAAACAGCTTATACATATGTATGTCTGATTCCATTTATTAAGATTTGCTTTAATGCATCCAATTATAATATAACTCAAATATACAATCTTGTCAATTTCTATTCAATTAAATATCTCAAATAATATCCACTAATAATCTTTCATATTTTTCTTTAGGGCATATCTCTATCCTTTGAATCTTTACCCTTCTATTTATCAAATCACTTATCTGTTTCTCTACTTGATCCATAGTACTCTCATAGACAGTCTTTCTAACAATCTCAATATTTTTATAGTGTTCTCCTGTAACTAATAAATTCTTTTCCAAAGTAGTAAGGTTTTCTTTTAAAATAATCTCTATCTCTTTACCTTTTATAAAGACATTAATAAGTTTTGCTCCCTTTCCTGTAACTCTCTTTAAATATTTGGAATATAAATTTCTAATCTCTATTTCTAGCTCTCTTCTCTCATCATCTGTCAATATAAAATCGTTATTTATTACCAATAAATCCTTTTCTTCTAAAATTTCAGTGGCAATTTGTACCAAATTTTTCATAAGTATATCTATATTTACAGGTTTAATCAAGTACTTCTCTATTTTTAAATCTACTGTTTCTAAAATAGTATTAGCATCCGATAATGCAGAGGTAATGATAAATGGGCATCTAAATCCCTGTTGTCTTATCTTTCTCATCATTTCAATTCCACTCATATCTGGCATCACTAAATCCGTTATAATCAAATCTGGTTTATATTCAATAAACTTTCTTATTCCATCTTCTCCATTCTCTGCTGTAATTGTCTTTCCTACCCTCTTTTTTAAAAATCTATATACTTGATTTCTAGTAATAGGCTCATCTTCCACATATAATATTTTTATTTTTTGTAATACATTTATTCCTTCCATAGCCACCCTCCCTATATCTCTAAAGGAAAACTTATTATAACTTTGTTTTCTTTTTTATCATTTATTAAATCAATAGTGCCTCTCATTTTGTTTTCTATAATATTCTTAAACATAGATAAATGATTTAAATGCAAATTAAAATCCATATATTTTTCTATATCATATATCAGATTTATACTAATACATACGTCAGATTTATTAGCTTTTATTTTAATATTTAATTTCCTATTATAGATGTCAAACCTGTTTTTCAAACATCCTACTATATCAAAACATATAAAGTACATAATTTGTACAAACTCATTGGGAGAGCCATATTTTTTTACTTGACCTTCCTTATTTAGGATAACCTTTATATGATCTTTTTTTATCTTTTCATCCATAATCTCAAAAACTAAATCCAAATATTTATTCATATCAAAAACTATTTTTTTATAATCCATTTCAAAAAATGATTTGAATTTTTCTATTTTCATAGAAAGACTTTTGATAATCTCCCATATTTCATTATAATATTTATCTATTACGTCTAATTCTTCTTCACTATCAATCTCATCTATAAGATTGATAATAGAAAAATTTAGACTATTCAAAGGTTGTCTCCATACATGAGATAAATTAGATATAATATCTGATAAATTCTTTATTTTATCATTATAATTTTTTATATCTTGTCTAATCTTTTTTGCTTTTACTTTATTTAAATATACCCTTTTATCTCTTATAACAATAAAGACTTTTATAGAGTCTATATTTCTTCTAAAAGGATAAGCCATAATATGCCAGCATTTATGATCTTCTTTTACTTCTTCAAACCTAACTACTTTTAAATCTTTATCTTCTTTTTTAATATAGATATTGATACTATCCTTGCTAGGATTGTCAAATAAATGATTGACTATATCATAATATATATATATTAGTTCATCCTTTATATTAAATATATTAGTATTTATAATATTATCTCTTTTAGCATTTAAATAATCTGTATAATAACTGCTGATATTATTTACATAACATTTGAGTTTTTGTCCTTCTATTCTCCCTTCTATCTCCAATGTAAAATCCAAAGACTGATTCATAAAATCAATTGAATTGCAAGTGTCAAAAGCAATACTCGGCCTATCCAAATTTTCCTCCAAAAAATTCTCCTCCTGATTTAAATGATTTTATAATTATATACTGGATTCATATAATTTGTTATCCGTTCATAGATATTATATCTTTATTTCTATATTTTAATAAAATATTCCTTCTTTTACATTAAAATAAAAAAACCTAGCATTTAAGCTAGGTTTTCATTAATATTGATTTTTAACTTCAAAATCATCTTTACTTTCATCATACTCATATTGACCAACAGTATAATTATCTTCATCTTTTACATATATTTTTACATCTTTATCAAATTGTTCTGCTGTGTCTTCAGCAATCTCTTCTATAAAGTCTTCAAACTCTCTATCATCTCTGTCTTCCCATGCAGAATCTCTCTTATCAAAATCCTTTCCTTCCATTTCCACTCTTACATATCTTGTATACTCTTTTACTTCGTAATCAAATTCTATATCTTCTCTTCCTTCAGTGTATTCCTCGTACTCATCCTCCAAATAATCTTTATAGTCATCTTCATCGTAGTCTTCATCGGCCAACCATAATTCTTCTATCCTATCCCTTCCATTATCATATTCATACTTAGCAACCCTATCGTCATCTTCATCATAAACATATATTCTTACATCCTCATCATATTCATCTGCTACTTCTTCAGCAATCTCTTCTACAAAATCTTCAAATTCACTATCATCTCTTCTGCTCCATTTAGAAGAATCTCTTTCAAAATTTTTACCTTCCATTTCTACTTTTATATAACTACTATACTCTTTTACATTATATTCAAACTCTAAATCATATCTGCCTTCATCATATTCCTCATAATCTTCATTTAGAGTATCTTCAATATCCTCTTCATCTTTTTCATCTTCATACTGATACATAGGATAGACTGGGTTCATTGGGTTTACAGGATAGACTGGATTTACTGGATAAACTGGCATATTAGGATCTGCTTTACTAAAAAGCTTTATAGTCTTTCCATCATCAGACCACATAACAGTAAGCCCTAATCCTTGAGCCAAATCCCTCAATGGAACATAAGTAGTCCCTTCATACACAAATGGTGCTTTAGACATATGTACATTCTTACCATTAAGAAGTATTTTAATATCATAAAACCAAGCAGTTATGGTTTTACTATAGGTTGCACCAATGGAAACACTGGTCATCATAAGTAATACTATAAAGGTTATTAATAAAACCCTCTTCTTCATTTTTTTCCACTCCTTTTTTCCTTTGTAATACTATAATAACATAATTTTTACTATATGTTTAATAAGCTTTTATATCTAAAATATAATTTTACATAAAATATTAGCATCCAATAGATTTATAATCTATGAACGCTAATATTTGTTTTTACATTTATTTAATTAATCCATTATCTTTGAGAAAATCTTTAGCTACATCTTCTGGTTCCTCACCGTCCACATCCACTTTTTCATTTAATTTTATCACGGTATCATTATCTAGTAAAGGAGACAATTTATTGAGGGTTTCTTCTAACTCTGGATACTCATCTAGTATCTCTTGTCTTATTACTGGGGCTGGGTTATATACTGGAAAGAAACTCTTATCGTCTTCGAGTATTCTTAAATCAAATGCTGCTATTCTACCATCTGTAGCAAACCCCATAGCCACATTGGCCTTGCCATCCTTAAGGGCACCATGGGTTAATCCCTCTGCCATAGGTATTATATCACCTTCTTCAAACTTAAATCCATAGGCTTCTTCTACCCCTGAAAGTCCATCTGGTCTTTCTAAAAAATTCAGACCTGAAGCAAATTTTATATCTCCATTATTATTGACGTAGTCTGCCAAGTCACTTATAGATTTTATATCTAATTCTTCTGCGTTTTCATTTCTCATCATCAATGTATATGTATTATTAGACAGTGCATAATCTAACCACACTACATTATTTTCTTTCTTGTCCCATTCTTTAACTTTGTCATATGCCTCTTGAGATTCTGTAATCTTTTTTTCTCCCATTTGATTTACTAATGTAGTACCTGTATATTCCCAATATAAATCTACTTGTCCAGAATGTAGCGCAGGTCTTATAACAGGTGTTTCTCCTAAGCCCGTACGATCTTCCACTGGGTATCCATTGGCTTTAAGATACTCCACAAATATACTTCCTAAGACAAGTTGCTCTGTCCATGGCTTAGATGCCACCTTTATAGTAGTACCTTCCTTCTGACTAGTATTTCCATCACTACAAGCTGCTAAAGAAAGTATCATTACTATGGCTAATGCCACAGATATTAATTTAGTAATTCTAAATTTTCTCATATCAATACACCCTCCTTATATTTTATCCCCTATGGGATGATAATCTTTTTTGCAAAAATCCTATAGATTGATCTAGAATTATTGCTATTGCTGCCGTCATAATGGATCCAGTAAGTATTAATGCAGGGTTAAAGGTACTTATTCCAGTAAATATAAGATTGCCTAACCCTCCTCCTCCAATTAGAACTGCTATTGTAGCTGTGCCTACCGTTAATACAGCTGATGTCTGGATACCTGCAATAATAACAGGTAATGCCAATGGTAATTCCACCTTTCTCAAAATCATTTTATTAGACATACCCATCCCCTTTGCTGCCTCTAGAATGTCGTCATCCACATCATTTATACCAGCTATAGTGTTTCTAACGATAGGTAAAAGTCCATATAAAGTCAATGCAATAACACTGGGTACAAAACCTACACCCATTATCGGTAGAAAAATTGCCACTACAGCAAGACTAGGCACTCCTTGAGCAGTATTTAAAAAGGATAATATTTCCTTTGTCCACTTTTTAAATGGATACCTTGTCAACAATATACTCAATGGTAAAGCTATTATTATACCAATAGACAGTGCAATACCAACTAATATCAAATGTTCTTTTAGCAATTTCATACCTTGGGTACTAAGGGTTTCCAAAACAATATTCCATTCCATCTAAGACACCACCTTGTCACCTTTGTCCTCTGATACAAGACCTGGAGAAACTAATTTATTTTCTAATTTACCCATTAATAAATCTATAGCGATTGCCATCATTGATACAAGGACAGCACCTACCATAATCATATCAAAATGGGTTCTCCTTATACCTTGCTCAATAAGACTTCCTAAATTCCGCTCTCCAATATAAACAGCTAAAGTTGCTATGCCTACCATCATTACAACTGCTACTCTAACACCTGCCAATATAACAGGAATAGCTAAAGGCAATTGTACTTTAAATAGTATCTGCTTAGAAGACATGCCCATTCCCTTTGCTGCCTCCAATATACTTTTATCTACTTGATTAAGTGCTATATAAACATTTCTGACTATAGGTAACATAGAGTATAGTAATAATCCAAAAACAGCACTCCTCCTTGATAGTCCAAACCCTGGTACCGTTACTAGTATTCCATATAATGCAATACTAGGTATAGACATCATCAAACTTCCAAAACCTAATATACCATTTGCTAATTTTTCATTATTTCTTATGACAATCCCTACCGACACCCATATCAATAATGCTGCACAAATAGCTAATACTATTAAAATAAAGTGATTTACTGTAAATCTCCAAATCTTATCTATATTTTTTATAAAATAATTAACTACTGACATTTATATCACTCATTTCTTCCTGTCCATATTCATTATAGGCCTCCCCTATATGCTTTTGTATATCATTCATATCTACTATGCCAACAAATTTATCATCTTCATCAATCACTGGTACAGAACTTATATCATGTTGTAACATTTGTGCCATTGCATCCCTTAATGTGGAATCCAAAGATAGACTTGAATGGATTGGCTTTACTATCCTTCTCCATCCTTCGCTACTAGAACCTTTAGATAAGTCCTGTCTAGCTATATATCCTATTATCATATTTTGATCATTAGAAACTAGTCCCCATTTTCTTTTACTATTTTCAAAATACTCTTTTATTTCCCCCATATCCCAATTGAGTTTTATAGCATTGACTCTCTTTTTCATTACAGATCTTATATTTAACAGACTCAATACTTTAAGGGATCTATCAGAACCCACAAAATCTTCCACGAACTCATTGACAGGATTTAAAAGTATATTTTCTGGCGTATCATATTGTACAAGGCTACCATTATCAATAATAGCTATTTTGTCTCCCATTTTTATAGCCTCATCTATATCATGGGTAACAAAACATATAGTCTTCTTCAACTTTCGCTGTATTCTTAAAAATTCATTCTGTAGCTGAGTTCTAGTTACAGGATCTACAGCACTAAATGGCTCGTCCATTAACATACAAGGAGGATTCCCTGCTAATGCCCTAGCAACCCCTACTCTCTGCCTTTGTCCCCCAGACAAAGCCTTGGGATATTTATTCTTATTTTCTTCTGGATCTAATTCTACCATAGTTAAAAGATTGTCTACTCTCTCCCGTATCTTTTCCTCGTCCCATTTTAAAAGCCTTGGTACGGTAGCAATATTATCATATACGGTAAGATGTGGAAATAATCCTGTCTTTTGTATTACATATCCTATACCCCTTCTAAGTTCATCGGGATTCTGCTCCAAGACATTTATTCCGTTGACATATATGGCCCCAGATGTAGGTTCAATGATTCTATTTATCATCTTTAATGTGGTTGTTTTACCACAACCTGATGGGCCAAGAAAAACGCATATTTTACCCTCTTCAATATCTAAGGATAAATTATCTACTGCTGGTCTCTCCATTTTTGGATATTCCTTTACTACATTCTTAATTTCTATCATGTCATATATCCTCCCCCAAAGATTATCTGCCTTACAATAAAAAAACTCCTAAATCTTTAGAACTACAAGTCCAAAAATAAGGAGTTAAAACTCAATCTTATAACACAAAACTTCCCCTATTAAATTTTATCATATTGGTAATATAACCAAAAATACCCTAATGCAATATATCCATCAATTTTCTAGCATGATTGAATGATAATTGACATTATACTAAATATTCGTAAGTTTCCTTTGATATTCTCCCAATATGTGGAATGGTTCATCCTTTATTTTTAGGATCCCATAGTTTCCAAACCCTACCTGCAATTTTAGTAGAAGGCTTTATGGCAATTTCACCTTCAGTCCATCCTGAAGGTGTAAATTCACCTGTTATATAGTGATGTCTGTATGCCTTAAGTTGTCTTATTAATTCCTCAGGATTTCTCCCTACATATGGGGTCAATATCTCAGCTGATTGTATTATTCCCTCTGGATCAATAATAAATCTTCCCCTTAAATCAATACCTAACTCATCATCATATACATTATATAATGCACCTATTTTACCTCCTGGGTCTGATAACATAGGGAATGGCATATCATTTCCTATCATCTTGGATAATTCTTCCTCATTCCATACTTTATGAGAAAATGGACTATCAACACTTATTGTCATAACTTGTGCATCTAATTTAGATAATTCATTATATTTTAACGCTATACTGGATAATTCAGTAGGACATCCAAAGGTGAAATCACCTGGATAAAAACATAATATTATCCACTTGCCCATAAAATCTTTAAGCTTAAACTCCCTTATATCTTCCTGATAATAACCCACAGCAGAAAACTCTGGTGCCTTTCTTCCTATAAGCATGACTTATCTCCCCTTATATAGTATTCTTAGATATTTCACCATAGAACTTTATACCTATATTATAACAAATATTATTTAAACTGACCTTTATATTGTTGCTTTTATTTTACATAATCAGTATTTTTTGAATTTTTTTATTTTTTTGTTTATTATATGTGTTTTGTGGTATATAATAAATAATAATAGAATCCGGTAGCTCCCTACCAACCACTTATAAAAAAACACATTAAGATATAAGGATATTTTAAGCTTCTAGATTAAGTTTGAGATATTTGTATTTTGAAATTTAAGTAAAGGCATTGAGATTAAAGATTTAAGTAAATAGTATATATTATAACAAGTAAAGGAGAGTAGATAATGGAATTAAATAATCCACCTAAATCGTCAGGTGGTTGGTATAGCTACTTCCGATTCTATTTTAAATAGGCTCTATAGATTTCCAGTAATATTAAAGGAAACTATAGAGCCTATAAATTATTTGCATACATCTACTTCAATCCCACTTGTTACATCCATTAACTCCTCTGGAGTTATTTTTACTGCAGAATTGGCAGTCCCAGCAGCAGGATATACATATTCAAATTCTTTTAGTGTCATATCTAAATATATATCTAGATCCTCTTTTAAACCAAAGGGACATACCCCACCTACAGGGTATCCCGTTACATTTAACACTTCATCTGCCTTTACCATTTTTGCCTTGCTTAAAAAGGTATCTTTGAATTTCCTATTGTCTATCCTTGCATCCCCCTTTGTTACAACTACAATATACCTGTCTTTCAATTTAAATGCCATTGTCTTAGCTATTAAAGCAGGTTTAACTCCTAATGCCTGTGCAGCCAAATCTACAGTGGCTGTGCTGATATCAAATTCATATATAGGAAAATCTATCCCCCTACTTTTAAAATAACTTCTTACCTTCTCTACTCCCATCATTTCATCCCCTTGTCAGATATCGTACTTTTCCTTAACATATTCATCTATTGCCTCTGCTACACCTTTAGAAAATTTAACTGCCTCTACTACTGTTTTTGCTCCAGTTACCACATCTCCTGATGCAAATACTCCTTCCCTAGTTGTATTTCCCTCTTCATCAGTAGATACTAATCCCTTATTATTTATGGAAATACCCTTTGTATTAGATACTATATTGGCTTTTGGTCCTTGACTTATCGCTATAATAACCGAATCAGATTCAAATAAATACTCTTTACTTGGATCAGATATAAATTCTACTTTTTCATCTTTTACTACCTTTGATGTCTTTAAATATTTTATACCCTCATCTACTATCTCAATAGGTGTCTTGTAATACTCAAATTTTACCCCATCAAGTTTAGCATAATCTATTTCATTTTCACTGGCTGACATTTCTTCAGCACCTTTTCTATACATAATATATACTTCCCTTACTCCTTTTCTTAATGCTGTTCGAGCTACATCCATAGCTACATTACCTGCACCTATTATGCACAATTTTTTTCCCAGATTATATACATTTGGATTTTTTAAATAATCTATTGCATAATGTACATGCCCTAAACTCTCTCCCTTTATCCTCAAAGGTTTAGGACTCCATACCCCTGTACCTATAAATATAGCTTTATATCCATCGTTAAATAGATCATCTATAGTTATTACTGGCCCTATTGTTATATTAGGTCTTATTTTCACTCCTATTTCTATCAACTGATTCTTTATCCTATCTACTATATCCTTAGGAAATCTAAAACCTGGGATTCCATACCTTAATACGCCTCCTATTTTGTCATGCATTTCAAATATTGTTATATCATAACCTTTAAGGGCTAGTATTATAGATATAGTTATACCAGCTGGGCCCGAACCTATTATAGCTATTTTTTTATTTTTATCTATATTAGGTTTTAAATCTACTTTATCTAAATAATAATCAGAAATATAATGCTCAATGGAACTCCATTGAATAGGATTTCCCTTGTTAGATAGAACACAACTTCCCTCACAAAATTTTTCATGGGGACAAACCAATGAACAAACTACTGACAGAGGATTATTTAAAAACAATTTTTCACCTGCTTCTAATATATTCCCATTTAAAAGCATTGCTATAGATTCTTTTATAGGAGTTTCTACAGGACAACCCTTTATACATCTAGGATTTTTGCACTGTAGACATCTATTGGCTTCCTCTATAATATGTTTTGCAGCCATATATACCACCTCTTATTATATAATTTGTTTCCCCCATTTCCTCTATCCCAAACCTATAAAAATTATACAATAAAATATTTTTTTATACATTAATTATATACTATTTGATCAATTAATTATATACTATTTCCATATTTAATAACATTATATGTCTTAAATCTCATTATGTAATAAAATAAGGGAGAAAATTATTAGAATTGCTCAATTGGTTTATAGACCTTAGCAATTCTATTTTCTCCCATTTTTACATATTTAAACAATATCTAATTTCTATAATTTCCTATTAACTACAAATTTTTTCTAAGAGCTAAGAACAAAGTACTCAAAAATCTCAATTTCTTATTTTAATTTATTTATTATAGCCTTAGTAAATGGTATTAAGTCTTTAGGTGTTCTAGATGTTATCAAGTGACCATCTATAACGACTTCTTCATCAACAAATACTCCACCTGCATTAACTAAATCATCTTTTATTGAAAAAAAGGCTGTTAATTTTTTACCTTTTAAATCACAACAGGATGCCATCATCCAAGGTCCATGGCATATTGCTGCTATAACCTTCTCTTTCTTATCCATATTCCTTACAAAATCTACTGTTGCTGGACATCTCCTCATATGATCAGGTGAATATCCTCCAGGAATTATTACTGCATCATAATCATCTGCACTTATTTCATTAGATGCAAGATCACTTTTAGCAGGATATCCTTTCTTTCCTTTATATACTACCCCTTTTTCAGTGCCTATTAAATCTACTTGAAATCCTTCCTCTCTCAATCTAAATAATGGATATTGTAATTCCATATCTTCATAAATATTCTCAACCAAAATAGCTACCTTTCTCACAAAATCACTCCCTTTAATTTTTTTACTTTATAATATAATTACCACTTCTATAATTTTGTGAAACATTGATTTTTAAAATTTTATCACACCTATTTTATAAGTAATATTTTTCTTTGAACTCCATTCCATTTTATATTGTATCCCAATCCTTCTGCTATTGATCTTAAAGGAACTAATAATACCCCATCTATTTCTGTAGGACCTTGGACTAAATTTTCCCATTCACTATTTATCAATGCTCCTTTAGACCCCTTTATAAGAATAATTTCTGAATCTTTATTCTCTATTTTTATTTTATCCTTAGTTATATTCACTTCTATATCTGTAATCTTTTTTAATCCCTCGATATCTATTAATGTACTTCCATTTATAATTTTAGGCTTAGAAGACATAATTATGTTCTTCTTAGAAAATGTACTTTTAACTGTTACATCTTTTTCATCTAATAATATTTTTATATACTCATTTGGACCATCTTTACTAGCCAAACTCCTTAACTTTTCCATTTGAGAGTCAATACCATCTATTATATCTTTTCTTTTAGTATATACTGATATATCAGGGTATACAGAATCCTTATATCCCTTGGATTCGTCTGGTCTTATCAATTTCTTATGGGGAACAGTAAATTTGTACCCACTATTTGCTAATTTAAATTCTAGTACACTACCATAAACAGTAGTAGCATTCCCAGTGGGTTCTCCTAAGATTTCTGCCAATTTATTATCTCTAAATAATAATGCAAATAAATTTCCAGTGCTAAAGGTATCAGGTGATGTAAGGATATATATATCATCTTCATATATTAGACTTTTATCATCCACATTAGTATTTTTTATATCTTTAAACTTCTCTATATAATATCCCGATGTCTTGGTATATCCTATTTTTTCTTTAGCCTGTTTTGAATACCTTATTTGAGTACTAAAACCATCATATTTGTCTATATCTAAATATTTTAAGAAGATTTCTATAGCTTTACTATCTCCTCCTGAATTTCTCCTTAAATCTATACCTATATTTTCTATATCATTTTTGCTTACTGCTGTAAAAAAATCCCTTACTGTTTCTTCATATTTTTTATTATATATGCATTTATCGATATAAAAAATAGCTAAAGAATTTTCTTCTTCTAGATGCCATCCATAGGCATTTCTCTGTTTATTTTTATCTACTATATTTTCCATAGAGATTAGTGGTAATTCTTCATTGATTATTCTCTTGCTTCTCTCTAATTTTATACTTACCTTATCATCCTTAATAAGTTTTAAATTGTCCAATATTAATTCATTAGTCAGATATAATCTGGCCATATTTCTTTTCCAATATATATTTTCGGCAGGTATTATTCTATTTACCTCAACATATAGTTCTTTTTCTGTTTTTTTACCTATGGAGAGAATCTTATCTCCCCTAGATAGTTTATCTGTATCCTCTGTTACAATCATCCCTTCCTCAGTCCATACAAAAGGCATATCTATCCATCTTGTATCCTCTTTATTTAGTTCCAATACTGTATGGGCATCATTTAACGACGTTATTATATCGTTAACTACGAAAAAAAATTCATCTTTAGTAAGAGGTCTTTCTATTTTATCGTATGCATCTTCTATCTTATTTTTTTGAACTTTATTAAAGCCTTCTATAGTTGAAGTATGTACAGACTTTAATGTATCTATTAAATAGTCTAAATCTGCTTTCATTTCAGTTGTACTTAATTTATCTTTACTTTCTGCTAACGCTAAATCTGTTCCCAAACAGGCAATAAGCATAATGACAACCATGAACATAGCCGCGATTCTTTTCATATCAAAACCCCCTTCTAATAGCATATATTTATACTATATATGCTATCATTTATACAGAGTTAAAACAAGATTTAACGCATCAAAAAAGAAAGATAAAACGGGACTTGTAGTCCCTATTTTATCTGCCTATTTAAAACATAAATACCAATCTATACACTGTAAATCACCAGGACAATTTATTCTCTTTTTCAGCTCTTTATATGTCTTTGGAGGAGGTACAACTACTCTTTGACCTGGCATCCAATTTGCTGGAGTAGCAACCTTATCTTTATCTGAAATTTGTAATGCATCTACTAATCTTAATATTTCAGATATGTTTCTACCATTGGTCAATGGATAGATCAATATGGCCCTTATAATCTGCTTTTCATCTATTATGAATACATTTCTAACTGTTTCCTTATCACTAACATCTGGAGATATCATGCCATATAATCTAGATATACTACCATCCCTGTCAGCTACAATAGGAAATGGGATCTCTATTCCAGTATTGCGGTATATATTGTATACCCAGGCTAAATGAGAAGGATTGCTATCTATGCTCAATCCTAAAAGCTCAACATTTCTCTTTTTAAAATATGGATAATATCTGGCAAATGATAGAAATTCTGTAGTGCACACAGGAGTAAAATCTCCAGGATGGGAAAAGAATACCACCCATTTTCCTTTAAAATCAGAAAATTTAATAGGGCCAAATGTTGTATCTGCACTAAAATTTGGAGCCTTCATACCTATTTTAAGACAATTAATATCTTTACTCATACTAATTCACACCACCTATTAGCTATTTCCTCATATATAGTATATTCTAACAGCTATATATATGGTGAATACTATAACTCCCTTTTATTTTTTAACTTTTTTACTATCACTGGAACAATAGACATAATACCCATCAATAAAAATGCAATTATCACCTTTGTAGTAAATATACTTTCCATAGAATTCACAGAGGCCATATTTATTCCCGTATATACACATATGAAAGTCTCAGGTATTATTCCTATAGCTGTAGTTACAATAAAAATTGGTAGGGGCACCATTGTAATAGCAGAAAATATACTTATAGATATAAATGGAAATATAGGTATAAGTCTCACTGTTAGAAGATAAAATTTCCCATTTTCAGCCATTTCTTCTGTTAATTTTTCTATATATTTTAATTTTTTTGTCTGTAAATAATCTTTCAGCAGATATCTAGAGCAAATATAGGTTATAGTGGAACCCATTACTACAGATATATCTGCAAATATTAGACCTTTAAACATCCCAAATAAAAAACCTGAAATCATAGCTGAAAATATGAATACAGGTACTCCTAATGCTACAAATAATGTATTTATGCATATATAAATAAGTGCAGAAAATAAAGGTCTTGAGTCGGCATACTCAACTATTATCGTCTTATATTTATTAAAATTTTTCATAGTTAATGCTTCAGAAACATCATCTTTTATTAAAAGTAATACTATTATGATCAAAATTATTATTATAATTACTTTATAAAAATAATTCTTCTTCATAATGCTATCCCCCTATATATGATATACATAGACCCATTTTTTATATACATATTCTTTTTATTGACAATCTATCCCAGATATAATATTATTTATATATACCCCTTTAGGGTATGGAGGTGATAAAATGATTTTTTTAAATGAAAAAGCATTAAATTTTTTAAGAAAAAAGAATATAATTTAAAAATATCTATTAAGACTATAAGTTGTGGTTGAACAGGTACAATGAAGGAGCTAAGTATTAGCTCATCATCCAGTATCCCTGATACTAATATGTATAACAAATATGAGTTTCAAGGTATAAAGGTATTTATTCTAAAAACCTTAAAGACTAATAAAAAGATTGATATAAATCTTAAATATAATATACCCATTATAGGCCCTATATGGGATATAAAGGGTGTAAAACCAGAGCAATTGATATAATATTTAGACTTTAGTATCCCCATTACCTTTTGGGGAATTTTTATTTTCATTTTATTTAAATATAAATATGTATTCTGTTGATTTAGTCATACAAATTTGTTATTCTATTAAAAGAAATCTTAGAAAAGTTCATTATGTAAACTAGAGGTGAATCATGAATATATTATTACAATTTGGTATAATAGTGGGCATATGGCAGATAGGAGAGTTAATATCTTATTGGACCAATTTACCTATACCTGGAACTGTTTTAGGTATGATTATACTTTTTATTTTATTAAATACTAAAATTATTAAAATTGAAGATTTGAAAATTTCATCAGATTTTTTATTAAATAATCTAGCCTTCTTTTTTATACCTGCAGGCGTAGCATTGATAGGCTCAATAGGTGTCTTGAAGGATGCTTGGTTATCTCTTCTAATTATAACTTTACTGACTACATTTATAGTTATGGGAATTACAGGATTAATAGTAGAAAATATGATTAAATGGAGGAAGAACAAATGAGTCCCTTATTAGATAGTCCTGCTTTTGGTATATTACTTTCTATATTGACATTTCAATTGAGCTTATATATTTATAAAAAAACTAAAATTTCTCTATTTAACCCATTATTAATAAGTATATCATTAATAATTGCTTTATTAGTTGGATTTAATATACCCTTTGAAAAATTTAATAAAGGTGGCGAAATAATCTCTTTTTTCTTGGGCCCTGCCACAGTTATACTAGCTGTTCCATTATATAAACAGATGGAGTTACTAAAAAAGCATATTCATACGATTTTTATAGGTATATTTTCAGGAGTTATAGCTTCAATTATAAGTGTTATATCTTTAGCTATATTGTTTAAATTAGATAAAAGATTAGTGCTATCCCTAATACCAAAATCTATAACCACACCAGTGGGAATGGTATTGTCTGAAAATATAGGTGGTATCCCTTCAATAACTGTTATGCTTATTATAACTACTGGAATTACTGGTGCCATAATAGCACCCTTTGTATTTAAAATATTAAATATTCATAATGGTATCGCTCGTGGATTAGCTATGGGTACCGCATCTCATGCCCTTGGCACATCAAAGGCATTGGAGATGGGAGAAACTGAAGGAGCCATGAGCGGTCTTTCTATAGGTATTTCAGCTGTAATAACCGTTTTAATAGCTCCATTATTAATTAAGATATTTTCACTGATTTAATTATATGACCAGATTATATACTGAAAATAAAATATCTATTTAAGCATACCTGCCTTTTTATAAAGTGTATAAAAATGATTAGTAGGGCCTACTCCCTTTCCGATAGATAATGAATGCTCTATAGCTGTAGTTATGTATTCTTTAGCATTGAGTACAGACTTTTCTATCCCATAACCCTTAGCTAGATTAGATGCTATAGCTGCTGACAATGTGCACCCAGTACCATGGGTGTTTTTAGTATTTATCCTCTTCGCATTAAAATATTTAAATTCGCTACCATTAAATAATACATCTATTGCCTCACCATCTAGATGTCCTCCTTTAATTAAAACATTTTTAGTGCCCATATTATATATCTTCTTAGCAGCTAATTCCATATCCTCTAGCCGTTGAATCTTAAGTTTTGTTATGACTTCTGCTTCAGGTATATTGGGAGTTATTATAGTAGCCAATGGCAATAACTTATCTATCAAAGTATTTTCCGCTTCCGTCTTTAACAGATGAAATCCACTTTTGGACACCATAACTGGATCTAAAACTATATTTTTAGGATTATAATATTTCAAACCATCTGCTATAGTCTCTATGGTCTCTATTTGAGATACCATACCTATCTTTAATCCATCTACTGATATGTCCTCAAAAATTGCCTTTATCTGCTCCTTTATAATATCAGGAGTGATATCTTGTACTGCAAATACCCCTTGGGTGTTCTGAGCTGTAACTGCAGTTATTATACTCATTCCAAATGTGCCATGGGCAGAAAATGTTTTTAAATCTGCCTGTATCCCTGCCCCACCACTACTATCTGAACCTGCTATAGTAAGTACCTTTTTCATGCTTACTACCTCCCTATCCATTGATTTTAGTTATAGCTTTATTAGTATCTATTATTTTAAGTACCATATATCCTATAATACTCCCTCCAATAGTACTTACCATAAAGGGAGTTACAAAAAATAGTGCTGCTACTTCTTTACCCAGTATAAATTTTGCTATAGGAAATGCTAATATCCCGCCTATTATGCCTGTTCCTAATATTTCTCCCATAACAGCGTATGCCCTTTCTCCTTTAATCATATAAGTTATACCAGCAATAAATGCTCCTATCATACTACCTGGAAAAGCCAAAAGGGAACCTGTACCAAGTATATTTCTTAAAACTGATATTAAAAAAGCATTGGCCAATGCATACCATGGTCCCAATAATACTGCTGATACTACATTTATGGTATGCTGGACTGGAAAGCATTTAGCTATTCCAACTGGTATATAAATAATATGTCCTGTAATAGTTCCCATAGCTACCAATAATGATGATAGTGTAATCTTTTTTATATCCATATAAACCCCCTAATTTTTATGTACTAAGGGCATATAAAAAAAGACACAAATCTCAAACCATGAGGATTTATGCCTATAAATAACATAAGTTTTCACTTCCCTACGCTGGCATTATCCAGATCAGGTTAAGGGTCAAAGACTTTTTTGGGTCTCTATCTCAGCTGGCCTTTCCAGCCCCCCTAGCACATAAATTATTCTTTTATAATTAGATGATATCACAATAATTTTCCATATTCAACCTTTTGTCAACCTACTATTGACCTATTTACATACTTTGATGTCATAAGGCTTAACATAGCACTATAAAACACATCAAATTCTACTATATCTCCTACATTTACATCGTATTTTGCGTTGGAAATATTCAATAACAAATGGTCACTACTCCCTCCCATTATCTCTATATCTTCGTCTACAGGAGTAAGGGCTTCAATCCTACAATCTTGTTTCCCCACTGCTACTATAGCCCTCTTTATATTTCCCATATCCTTATGATTAGGTATATTTCCAAAGGCATCTCTACCTATCTTGCCTATAGGTACAGATGGTTTCGTTTTAACCTCTATCACTTGAGCCTTTAATTTTACAGTATCTTGTATGGTTCCAGGTACTATTCTAAAATTCGTCGTATCTCTTCCCAGAAGGATTGCCTCACCTATTCTAAATTGTGTGATACCTTTTGCAATTTCACCTTTCTCTAGAATATCCAATGTCAAAGTACTTCCTCCAGATATAGTTTCTATATTAAGTCCATACTCTTTTTCTATATCATTAGCTAGGTCTACAAGTATTTTAGTATTTTCATATGTGGGAAGTACCCCTCCATAACATCCTACATTAGCTCCTAAACCTTCTAATTTTATATTAGGTAGTTTTATTATCTCACCCACTATATCTAGTACTTTATCGGGCCAAACACCCTCTCTTAAATCACCAACATCTACCATTAATATGACATTATGGATCTTGTTCTGCATCTTTGCTGACTCAGATATAGCTTTTATAGTATCTAATTCTGAATTTAAACTACCAAGTGTATATTTAACCAGATCATCTATCTCGCATAGCATGGGAATCCTTATAAGATACATCTGGGCATTTATGCCATATTCTACCATATTCACTATATTCTGAATTCTTGAATCACCAATTTTCCTTATACCACCTTCCACCATTGCCTCGACCAATTGAGGCATAGCACATATGCCCTTACTTATTCCCATGATCTCAATACCCTTTTTACCACAATAATCCACAACATATTCTGTGTTTTCTCTTATTTTTCCTATATTTATTTCTATCCTTGGATAAATAATTTTTCCCAATATCCCTCATCTCCTTTTTGGTTTTTAACTATCCCCTTATAAAAATTATACCATAGTGAAATACAGGCCAACAATAGTACAAATATATAATTATAATAAAGACATAAAAAAGTTAGTAGTTAACTACTGGCTACCAACTACTAACTTCTTTATATCTATTTTTTTCTTAAATTTTTAAAAAATTCCTTTAACATTAAAGAGCTTTTTTCTTCCAATACGCCAAATAAAACTTCAACATTATGATTCAAATACTGGTTTTGAACTATATTCATTACAGAACCACAGGCTCCCCTTTTCTTATCTTTAGCCCCTATTACCAATCTTTCTATCCTAGAATTTACTATGGCTCCAGCACACATGGGACATGGTTCCAATGTAACATACATAGTACAACCTATAAGCCGCCAACCTCCTAAAATATCAGCAGCTTTTCTTATGGCAATCATCTCTGCATGGGCCGTCGGATCATTTAACAATTCCCTTTTATTATATCCAGAGGATATTACTTCTCCAGCTCTTACTATAACTGCCCCAACTGGAACTTCTAAAATTTCCTTTGCCTTTATAGCTTCTTTTAGAGCCAATCCCATAAAATAACTATCCATACTATCATCAACCTGTCAAAAAATAAAAATGGTGCACCTAGGAGGATTCGAACCCCCGGCACATGCCTTAGGAGGGCACTGCTCTATCCTACTGAGCTATAGGTGCACAATAAATCACTTATATATACTACAATATTTTGATTGTTTTGTCAAGGATCTCAGATGCTATCAGAAATAAGGTATATAAAACAGCTAGTAGTTGATGATGGAAATTCTATGGACTTCATTCTTAAACTACTAACTGTTTTATGTTTTTGTCATAAATATACCTTCATCATTAGACTAGGGGCATAAATGCCCCTCTAATCTATCTTTTCTAATCCTCCCATAAATGGTCTTAAAACCTCTGGTATTGTCACTGATCCATCCTTTTGTTGATAATTTTCCAATATAGCTGCTGTAGTCCTTCCAACTGCAACACCTGAACCATTTAAAGTATGAACATATTCTGTATTTCCTGTTTCACTATCTCTATATCTTATATTTGCCCTTCTAGCCTGAAAATCTTCAAAATTACTACAAGAAGATATCTCTACATACCTATCATAACTAGGCATCCATACCTCTAGGTCATAAGTTTTTGCTGAAGAAAATCCTACGTCTCCTGTGCAAAGTTCAACTACTCTATATGGCAATCCTAATAATTGCAATATTTTTTCTGCATTATTAGTTAGTTTTTCCAACTCTTCGTAAGAATTCTTTGGATTTGCTAACTTTACTAGTTCTACTTTATTGAATTGATGATTCCTAATGAGTCCCCTGGTATCTCTACCGGCAGAACCTGCTTCCCTTCTAAAACAAGGTGTATATGCAGTAAAGTATTTAGGTAAATCCCTCTCATCTAATATCTCATCTCTATGGATATTTGTAACAGGCACTTCTGCTGTGGGTATAAGGAAATAATCAACCCCACTTAATCCAAACATATCGTCTTCAAATTTAGGTAATTGTCCTGTTCCAATCATTGAATTCCTATTAACCATAAATGGTGGCAATATCTCTGTATATCCATGTTCAATAGTATGGATGTTAAGCATGAAGTTTATCAATGCCCTCTCTAAAAGAGCACCTTTGCCCTTATATAATGAAAACCTTGAACCTGTGAGCTTAGCAGCCCTTTCAAAATCTAATATATCTAAATCACTTCCCACATCCCAATGGGGCTTCTTGTCAAAGTCAAATTCCCTCGGTTCTCCCCATTTTCTAATCTCTTTATTGTCTTCATCACTTAATCCCACTTTAATATTAGGGTTTGGGACATTTGGTATTCCCAAAAGGGTATTTTTCAGTTCTATCTCTATTTCTTTTACTTCTACATCCATATCCTTTATCTGTTGAGATAATTTTTTCATCTCTGCCAATATATCTGAAATATCTTTACCCTCTTTCTTTAATTTAGGAATACTTTTAGAGACTTTGTTTTGCTCGGCCTTCATTTCTTCAACCTTTTTTAAAAGATCTCTTCTTTTCTGATCAAAAGCCATTACCTTATCTACCTGTTGAGAATAATCCTGTCCCCTAGCATTTAATCCCTCTTTTATCCCCTCTGGATTATTTCTTACTCTTTTAATATCCAACATTTTTATCTACACTCCCTCTATATAATTTATTTTTCAATCATATTTATCACAAACACAAAAAATATTAAAAAACCTCCCATCCCTACATCATAAGGGACGAGAGGCTTTTCCCGCGTTGCCACCCTAATTAGCCTAATTGGCTCTCTTAAAATATTTTAACCGATATTCGGGTTTACTTTTATAGTAAACTGCTCCAGGACGGATTCGACAAAAGATTATACTGATTTTCACCAAATATCAGCTCTCTATAAATAATCTATTTATCTACTACTTCCCTTCTTCACATACTTATTATTTAATTATCAGTAATTGTAGCACAATTATTAATATATTTCAAGAGCTATTGTACTTCTATATCTTCTTCTAAGTTTTGTTCATAATTTACATCTACGCCAACATTATTGTTTAATTGTTTTAAAACGCCCTCTAATTCTTCTATATATCTACCATACTCTGACCAATTTCCATCTTGAGATGCTCTCTTTGCATTATTAAATAATTCATTTGCCTTTTTAACAAGATTATTTACATCTTGATCTTCTATATCTATATCAGTATCCTGATCTTGTTCAGCTTGGTCAATATCTTCCTCAGTTGCACCAAATATTTTAATTAATGCCTCATCTAAATTTCTTTCCATTACTATCTTATCCTTAAATGATACTATTACTCTCTTCATTTCTGGAAGACTATTTTCATTATCTGCTTGAAGATAGATAGGTTCTACATATAATAAAGAATTTTCAATTGGTACTATTATTACATTACCCCTCAATACAGCAGAGCCCTTTTGACTCCATAGAGTTAATTGCTGAGATATATCGGTATTTTGGTCTATTCTAGATTCTATCATCATCGGTCCATCTATAGTCTTTCCTTTAGGAAATTTATAAATAAATAATCTTCCATAGTCTTCTCCATCGTTTCTAGCCACAAATAAGGATGTCATATTTGGCTTAGTCTTAGGAGTATATGGTACTGTAAGTAAAAACTCAACTTTATCCTCTCCAGGAAGTTTAAACATTAAATAAGTAGGTTCTACATACTGTATAGATTCCATATATTTTTCTTGTGCTATATCCCAAAAGTCTTCTTCATTATAAAATACCATAGGATTATCTACATGATAAGTCCTATATACCTCTGCCTGAATATTAAATAACAGATTGGGGTATCTTGTATGTGACATTATACCCTTTGGCATTTCTGATTTATCTAAGAATAAATCAGGGAATATTTTTCTATATGTCTGTATAATAGGATCTTTTTCATCAAATACATAATATTTTACAGTACCATTATATGCATCTACTACCACTTTTACAGAATTTCTTATATAGTTTAAACTTGATTCTTTAGCAAAAGGCTCTGAATAAGGATATTTATCACTTACCGTATATCCATCTATAATCCAATATAATTTTCCATCATCTTGATTCAATACAAGATAAGGATTTTCATCATACTCAATAAAAGGTGCTATCTTCCTTATTCTCTGATTTATATTCCTATATAATACAATCCTACTATCAGTATTTACATTATTAGATATGAGAATTTTAAAACTTTTTTGCTTTATTGCATATAGTAGTTTATTTATACCTCCAAGCTCTATCCCTGCATCTCCTTCATAAATGGTCTGCTTATTGTCTGAGCCTTGAGGATAATCGAACTCCATCTCATCAGTATTTGTTATGATATAATCATTGGTTGATTCTCCAAAATATATCTCAGGCCTTTTTATATCCAAATTAACATCAGTAACTGGTGGGATATTTCTAACCAACAGTTCAGGCTGACCATCAGATGTCACCGCATTGACTGGGGATAATACCATTCCATATCCATGTGTATACTTTAGATGTTTATTAATCCAGGTCTTCGTCTGTAAATTCTTTTGGTCTAATTCCCTGGCAGATAAAAACACTTGAGTATATTTTCCATCAATATTGTATCTGTCTATATCCACATTATTAAATGAATAGTATAGTCTTATAGCTTGCAATTGATTATATACTTGTATTATAGGTCTATAATCGTTTATTCTAATATTATTTACCGTATCTTGATTTTCTATTAAATCTTCTTTAGTCAAATCTTGACTAACAGGAAATTGCTTCTGTTCCACTTCATTTAACCCGTATGCATTCTGAGTATACTCTATGTTATATTCTAAATATTTTTGTTCCTTTGATATCTCATCGGGTTCAACTATAAATTTTTGAACAATACCACTACCTACATTGCCTATAATAGATATAGCTATAAGAACCACAGGTCCTATCAATGCCTTTTTTATATCCTTCTTCATAATACCTAATAAAAATCCTATAGCTGAAATAATTGCTACTACAGTCATGATTCTATATACCCATAGAGTTACATGTACATCGGTAAAACTGGCTCCATATGCAACTCCTCTAGGAGAATACAATAATTCATAGGTGTTGAGAAAATAATTAATAGCAACAATTATAAAAACTAAAAATCCTAGTATACCAATTTGAAATAATGCATTTTTGAATGCCTTTTTATTTAAAATAGTGTTTATATTTTTACCTATTGGTCTACCATTCATATCAAATATATTTTCATTGTCAAAAGTACTCTGAGAAGATCTTCTAAATGTAAACATAACCATATATAGACCAACAGTAAGTATTATCATCATTATTATAACTAAAAATAACAAACTGGCTACCTCTTTAAATAAAGGCAGTCTAAACATATAGAAAGATAAATCTTTACTAAATATAGGATCTTTTAAATTAAAATTAGTTCCATTAATAAATTGAAGTATTGTGAACCACAAATTACTAGAAAATACCGTAGATACAAAAAGTGAAATCAATGCTGTTGCTAAACCAAATACTAAATTAAGTCGTTTTTCCCCATCCTTTGGTGGATTAATATTTGATTTCTTATAATATCTCTTTTTGATAAACATTATATATGAATATATAATCCCGAAAATTATTACAAATGTGGGAATTCCTATCTTCAATTGTGTTAAAATTTTAGTTAAAAATGTCTTTGTATATCCCAATTCTTTAAACCACTTATAGTCCGTTATAAAATTTATTATAGTAGTAAACGAATTTGCTAAAATTAGGAATAATATTAAAACTACAGCTACTATGTAACCCCTTTTCTTTCTCAAAGAAACATCTCCTTTCAATATTTCGAAAAGTCTAAGTACTTCATTTTATCATATATAGATAAAAAAAGGCAGTATAATCGTTTTCTTTCATTATACTACCCCATTTTTAGCTTTTTAAACCATGTATTCCCTTATATTGTTCTATCTAAGATATATAAAGATACCACAAAAATGTAAAACTGTCCCTGCCAATACAAATAAGTGCCATATAGCATGATTATAAGGTATCTTTTTAATAGCATAAAATATAGTACCTAAAGTATATACCAATCCTCCCGCCAATAACCACATGAAAAAATTCATTGGTAATGCCTGTAACATAGGTTTTACAGCTATTATAACTATCCATCCCATTAATATATACAGAAATAGTGAAAATTTTTTATGCTTTTCATATTTATTAAATGTAATGATTTTAAATAAAATACCTAAAATAGCTATACTCCATACAGCAGTTAAAATGCCAATTCTCCAATAACCCTCTAATGAAATCAATGCTACTGGAGTATATGTCCCTGCTATAAATAAAAATATAGATGAATGATCAAATATCCTTAAAACCTTTTTTGCCTTCTCTTTTTGTATACTATGGTATAAAGTTGAAAATAAATATAAAAATATGGAACAACCTCCATATATACTGAAACTCACAATGGAGACAGTGTTTTTTTCATAAATTGCATATATCAATAAAATAGTTAATGCAACAACACTGAATATGAACCCTATACCATGGGTTATACTATTTGCTATTTCTTCTTTTATTGAATACCTTTTTGTTCCTTTTATATCTTTATATACATTATTCAAAAAAACATCTCCTTAATAAAGTTCTTATATATAGTATATCCTATTTAATAATAGTTTACCATAAACTGAATGATATTCTTTAATATACAAATCTAATTATCTAAAAGAAACTCCACTTTCTCATTATTATTATATATTGTAAAATTAAAAGAACTATACCATCCACTTCCACTGGAATCTTTTTCAAAGGTTGTTCCAACTGCCTTTAATTTTAATAATTTCATTTCCTTTGGATCCAATCCAATAATCTCTTTGCCAGATAAATTTGTAGTCACTAATTTGTCCTCTTTAACCTCTGAAAAATTTTCTATGGAAATTCCAAACTCTAAATCTTCATTGCTATAATTCTTAACAGGTATTATGCACTCTATGTATATTTTGTCATCACCATCTTTTTTCTCATACGACAACTCTATATCATCTTTATAACAATATATACTATTTAAATCTCCTTGAAAGTACTTATAAAGTTTTTCTCCTTTATTAAATGCCGTAAAAGTGAGTATCATTACTCCCATTATAAAAAATATTATATATCTAGATATTTTAGGATATACCTTCTGCCAATTTATCTTTATACCTATACCACATATAATTATTATAAATAAAGATAAAAATCCAGTATAATGTAATCCATTACCATTGCCACTCCATGATGGTATACCAATAAAATAGTAAATTCTATCTATAAAAGGAGTACTATTATTGTTTGTAGATGCCATTAAAAGTATATTCAGTATTAATATTAAAAGGAAAATATATCCTCTAATCTTATTATCCTTTATCATTTAATCACTCCTCTCTAATATTTAACATTCATATTATAACATGTTAATTAAAGTTTTCATAAAAAAACTAAGCATTATTTCATTAAGATTGTTGACAAAAAAAACAGTTAGTAGTTAATAGTTCGTAGTTAGTAGTCTAACGATGAAATCCATAGGATTTCTACCATAAACTACTAGCTACTAACTAAATAACTACTAACTGTCTCTACAATACTTACTTATTTAATATATTCATCACTTACTAATATATCTGATATTACATTAGTTGGAATTACAAACTCCACTACACCCATATAACCAGGTGCCACTTCATATTCATTAAAAGAAATAACCAGCTTCCCATCATTATTTATATAGAAACTTTGCTCTTTATCTATCTTATTAAATGGATCCATATCGTCTTCTTCAATAAAATATACCTTTCCAGTATCTGACTTCATTGCTTTTTCCATTTGAGTTTTAATATTTTCACTGATTACATCAATATAACTATCGTCTTTAAATAGACTAGGCAATGTAAGTAAAATTTCATTTTCTTTATCTATGGTATCATATTTTATTTGTTCATAAGAAGAACCTGCAGTCATTACTACATATCTTGCTATGGATATAATTTTTTCATTGTCTGTTTTAACTTCATATCCACTGCTTACTCCTAAATTTTTAGAATTTTTTTCCTTCATTTTCTCCATCTCATCAGTAAACTCTTCATACAATTTCTTGTTTTCTTCTATATATTTTTCATTTAAACTCTCCTCTAAATCTTTATTCTCTAACCCTTCTACAGCTGGTACCTTTATATCAGCATTAAATCCTTCCTCATCTATACTATATTCTCTAAAGGTTAACACCTTGACTAAACCATTTATTATTGGCACCTCTGACAATGCATTTGCAATTGTTACACTTGAATTTATCCCAATAGTAAATATTGTTGTCATTCCTGCAATTAAAGCTATCCATCTAAATCTATTTTTACGTTTCATATATTTTTTACCTCCATCTTTTATGCTTTTCTTAACTATAAAATCCAATTCATCTGGAATAGGTATATCTTTATACTTTTGTTTTATCTCTTTAAGCTTTTTATCATTCATATTTTTACCTCCTAATCTTCAATACTAATTCGTAATTTTTTTAGCGCAGAATATAATCTGGTCTTTACAGTATTTATATTTTCTTCTAATACCTCTGCAACTTCTTCTATCTTCAAATCTTCAAAATATCTAAGAATTATTATATTCCGATAATTAGGTGGTAATTTATTTAGAGCATCTTCCAAGTCAAAATCTTTATATCTATCACCTTCCCCATCACTATAAAATTCCAGTGTTTCTTCATCTACTAAATTTATTCTTTTATTCTTTTTTAAAAAATCTAATGATGTATTGACTACTATTCTCCAAAACCATGTTTTAACATGCTTTGGATTCTTAAGAGTGTTCATGGACATCATAGCCTTATAAATTGACTCTTGGACAATATCCAAAGCATCATGTTGGTTCTTTACATAACTATATGCTAGCCTATAGTAATTTTCTTTATCTTTTAGAATATATTCTTTTATTGCTTTTTCAATTTCTTTTTTTGTCATATTTACTATAACTCCTTTTCAGATACGTATCTTAAATGTGCCTACACTATTAAGACGATTGAATATACGAAAAAGTTTTAATTTAAAAGAAAAAAAGTTAATAGTTAATGATAAAATCCATAGGATTTCATCACTAAACTACTAACTACTAACTATTACCTATTAACTATTTCTCTAATCTAATAATTTCATATCTCCATCTTTTATCCAATTTTTCCTTCTCATATATTCAGATATAAATAATGTTATTATAGCTGGTAGTATAAAATGTAATAACACTATACCTAAAATACCATTACTTCCCATTACTTCTACCGTTCCAAATTGTCCAACAAGCCCACTTGTACCCATTCCTGCCCCAATTTTGTTATTTTCCATTTTAAATATTACTGTAGATATTGGTCCTAATATAGCCGATGTAATTATGGATGGTATCCAAACCTTAGGATTTTTTATTATATTAGGTATCTGAAGCATAGATGTTCCTAACCCTTGAGATATAAGACCTCCAAATCTATTCTCTCTGTAACTAGCTACTGCGAATCCTATCATCTGTGCTGCACATCCTATAGTGGCTGCCCCTGCTGCTAATCCATCTAATTTTAAAGAGATAGCCAACGCTGCACTACTTATGGGCAATGTCAATGTTATTCCCATAATAACGGATACTAGTATCCCCATTGGTACTCTATGAAGCTCTGTAGCTCTGTTTATCATCATTCCAAATATAGTCATTACTTCAGCTACTACTGGCCCGATATAATTTCCCACAATTCCTCCAATCAATATAGTGCCTGCTGGTACTAGTACTATATCAACCTTAGTTTTTCCTTGTATTAATTTAGAAGCTAATGTTCCAACCCATGCAGCTATTAAAGCACCAACAGGTTCCCCTATATTAAGTATAACTATTCCTTCTTGAAATACTACAGTATTTGCCCCTATAGCTCCAGTAATAATAGATGCAAATATACCCAATGGAGAAGCTCCCAAACTATAGGCAACACCTGCACCTATTGCAGGACCCATCATATATTGAGCTACTTTACCAAATACAATAACTGATTGCAAATTAAACAAAGTTCCTATCTGTTTCAATATAAGTCCAATTATAAGAGATGAAAATAGTCCTAAAGCCATGCCATTTAACATTTTAATAAAATATGACTTGATATTTGTGTTTTTATCTGACATATTCCTCTTCCTTTCTTTTTGTCTTTACTTATGTCTTGTCACCTGTATATAAAAAAATATATCATTTTATTTGATATCAATCAAGTATTTTTTTTCTTTTAATCTTATTTTTATTTGTTGAAAGACTTCTTCACTGGGAACTTCTATGGTATGTATATGCACACCATCGGTCAATGAAGACAAGGGTTCTGCCTGAACTTCTTTTATTTTTTCCATAAAAGATTTTACATCTAATCTGGAACCTATCATAAGGGGACTTTTAATTTCTCCATATAATGGATGTTCAACTATTACATCGATTATCTTTCCCCCTAAGTCTACTATTGTAGTTAATTCATCTTCTATTTCATCATAGCCTTGATGTTTTGAAACTATAGCCTTTAGTAACTTTTTATTACTTTTCTTAACAATCAAATACCCCTGAGGTGTAGCTATTATATCTTCTCCCTTTGCTCTCAATATTGCAATATCCTGTACTATTACTTGACGACTCACATCAAATATATTGGCTATATCAATACCCTTTATAGGGTTATCAGTGTTTATAAGTGTTCTTAATATTTCATTTCTTCTCTCCTTAGCATCCATATAAAATCACCACCTATTATTTATTATAACAAAAAATAATAATAGTTAGTAGTTCATGGCAGAAATCCTATGGATTTCATCATTAGACTACTAACTATTAACCACTAATTACTATCTATTGCTTCAAAATATATTTTCTTAATTCTTCTGGTACATCTTTGGGATTATTACTCATGGTTAAAATAAAATCGGTGTTAAATCTATCACTTATTTTTTCTAGCTTGTTTATTAGTTCTGGATATATTTTAAAATCTAAATCAAAAATTTCATACAAACCATCTACGAAAACCTTTTCTATATCATAATTATTAGCTATAACTCCACATAAAAAGCCATGGAAAGATTCAATATCTTCTATATCGAATTCCATGGCATTAATAAATCTTATATTACGATGAAGGTCAAACATATGTTTTTGTCCAGCTTCAATGAACACAATATCACCATTTATATTTTCTCTATGTTCATTGGCCATAACAATAAGTTTTTTAGACTTTCCTGTTCCTTTCTCTCCACAAATAAATTTAACCATTTCCAACCCCTCCAATTCATTATTATATATATCCTTTCTATGTAGCTTCAATAAAATCCTTCATAATTTTCTGATTTTTCGTTATGTTATCTATATACCCAAATTTAGTATACAATATCACGATTAGAATATATATTTTCTATTATATATATTCTAGTTTCTCATAATTATATACCCTACATATCCTATATAAAAAATAGACATTACAATTCCACTATATCTTGTAGCTTTTTTTTCTTTTATTATAAGTATATATGTGAGTACAGTTGCTCCCAATAAATAAGACATATCAAAAAATATTTTACTCTCTATATAAATAGGCTTAATAATAGATGTTATGCCTAAAATTAGTAACATATTAAATATATTAGACCCTATTACATTTCCTATAGCTATTTCATTTTCTCCTTTATATGCTGCTACTATAGACGTTACCAACTCAGGCAAAGATGTTCCTAAAGCTACTATTGTAAGCCCTACTAGAGTTTCCCCCATACCAAAATTCATGGCTATTTTGCTACTGGAATCAACTACCATATTTCCTCCTATAACTATGCCAACTAATCCTATAACAGTTAATATAACACTTTTAGACATTGAGAATCCTTTTATGTCATCTTCAAAGGCATTCTTATCGGTTACAGCCATTTCAATAAGATAATATACAAACACCATAAACAGTGCCAATAATATCATACCATCTCCCTTTGACAACATATTGATAGTATCCCCTTGAAGAGAAATATCAGATATCAGTATATAAAATACTATTAAAGATAGTAATAAAAATGGAAATTCCTTTGATATTGTCTTCGTATTAATGTTTATGGGCTTTATTATTGCTGATATACCTACTACCACGAGGATATTAAATATACTAGAGCCTATTATATTCCCTACAGCTATGTTATTAGAACCCTTTAATACTGCACTTATACTTACAGCTGCTTCTGGTGCGCTTGTCCCAAATGCTACTATGGTAAGACCTATTAAAATCATAGGTACATTGAATATTTTTGCAAAGGACGATGCACCATCTACAAAAAAATCTGCTCCCTTTATTAAAAATATAAAACCTAAGATTAAAATTATATATTCCATGATATTTATCTCCTCTCTAAAAATAAAAACGAGACTTTTAGCCCAGTAAAGATGTCCTTTACCAAGCTAAAAGTCTCGCTCTATTAGAATATTCTAATATAAATAGGACCAGACCTAAGTCATGATGTTGACCCTATTTATGACTATATGTCATAGCTACTCCCCTTTAGCACTAAATAAATCATATCACAATACTATAACATTTTCAATAAAAATCAATACTCTATCTATCACCAAATCCTGTATTGAGTCCTGATTTTCCCAAATACTTCATAAACATCTTTATATTTGAATCTTTCACTAAATTATATATTTCTGTATATCTATCTTCTTTTTCTTCATATGATATATCGTCTTGCAATATCATGATGCCTCTATAAAATTTTGATATATCATCTTTATTATCCTGTAATAATTTCTCAGCTTCATCTATTTCACCATCATTTATCTTTTTAAAGAAATCTGAAAATTCTTCAGCATCATAAGTTTGTATATATTTTTTTATTACATCATTATAATCTGCATAATAATACCTAATACTATATTTATTGCCTATATCTTCAAGTGCATTAATATCATTTTTTAAAATATATATCATCATTAGATCGGTAATACCACTATTTCCTCCATTATTATTATAATATTTATTATAATAATAAATAGCCTTATCCCAATTTCCCTTATATAAATATATATCTGCAATACTAGAATAGTGATATAGGTAACCATTTTTAGCTAAATCCTGATAAAATTCCAATGCCTTATCATACTCATTATTGTATTGGTAAATATATGCTAATCTATTATTTATTGTATCATTAGGTCCTATTTCTATATCTAAAAGCTGTAGATATTTTTTAGCCTTTATATAGTCATTACCTTTGAGTTCTTGAGTGTTTTCGTCATATTTCCATCCATTATAATACAGAGCTGCTAAAGGCTTTAACGCATGTATATTTCCTTTATCCTTATCTACCTCTGATTCATATAATTCTATTGCCTTGTCTATATTACCATCTAAGACAAGTCTATCGGCTTCTGTCCACTCATTACCATCTATATATACCTTGTCATATGATCTATTTGAATAGAGACCTAAATTATCTGATACTATATTACTGCCACTATATCCCACTATTTTATAGGCATACTCTCCTTTGTGATATAAAGGCTCCAATATATAATAAGGATCTACTCCATCGGAACCATAGGAAAAAAATCCTATCATTGCATTTCTTTTCTCTTTTTCTATATCCAATATAAAAGAATTGCCATCAATTTCTTTAGACATATATGAAAATATTGCCCTTTCACTTCCATCTTCTAATTTTCTTACTTCTCCTAGATATATAATATATTTCTCTATATCCTTATCTTTAAAATAATTCCATTGGAATTTAATCTTTCCATCTTCTAATTCGGTTATATTTACATCTTTTATGGATTCAAAAAAACTTATATTCCCTAATTCAGTATTCTTTTCATCTACTCTTATCATATTATTTTTTATATTGAACTGCTTTCCTTTTGCCCTTTGCCAATCAACACTTACTGATAATGTATATTGACCCTTAGGTACATTTTCTATAGAAAATTCTCCATTCTCATTGGTTATATCCATATATATATCACTATACTCTATAAATCCCGAGTCCATACCCATGTCTTTAACATCTTTTAAATATACCATGGTATAGGGTAATGGTTTTTTATCCATAGTAATTCTACCATTTACTATATTATCAATCTTATTTTTATCTTTTTCATCTTTTATATATCTATCCATATCGCTTACTGCATCAGTAATATCTTTAATAGGCTCTATATATAAAGATTTTATTTTATTTATTTGTAATATTTCTTCTACTTTATATTCATAAAAACTCATATATTCTTTATCCATAAAGTATATAAAAGACAACATATCTCTTCTCAAATATTCATATTTATCTTTTTTATTTATATCTTTGATAAGTATTTCTCTTCCTTTATTGATTTCACCAGAATTCATATACATTGCCGCTAAATTTAATCTCTTTATATCCTCTAATTCATTATTTTTTATTTTTTCCATATCTTCAAGCATAGATATGGCTTTATCTCCTTCTCCACCAAACCAATTCATCATGGATACTACTAGAGTATATTCATCTAACAATATATTTTGAGGATAGTTTTGTTTTATTTTATTATATTTTGCATTTATATCTTCCAAACTTCCATAAAATACATCGCCACTACCTTTCGTTGAAGAACCAAAGGAATTGATAACTATTCTATTACGAAAATATCCTAAATCTTCATGCTTTAATATATCCTTTATCTGACTTATTGCAGATTTTATAGCCATATCCTTTTCTGGATATCTCTCTATTACTTTATTATAATATACATTAGCTAAATCCTCTTTACCCATAAAACTATATACTTTTCCTATACCATATATAATATTGTCTTTTAAAAAATAGAATGAACCAAAAAGAATTACTATTATTAGCATTATTTCTAATATGGTTTTTTTCTTTAATCTCATATATTTCATATTTTCCTCCTTCAATATATATTATAATATATTTCCTTCCCATTTTTAATCCTATTTTTATTGTATTTTCATTTGTATATAATATTTTTTATAGACATATTACTTCTCTATTACATATTATATATATCTTTATATGTATTTCCTCCTGTACTATATAGATACCTTTAAATTTCATTAGATTTCATTGTGAAAAATAAAAAAGTTAGTAGGTATTAGTTAATAGTTCCCAGTCCAATGATGAAATCTGCAAGATTTCTATCACCAACCACTAACTACTAAATAATAACCACTAACT